>JAGQPC010001016.1 GCA_020426925.1 Planctomycetales bacterium
CGAAGAGTCTCGAGTTGCTTACGGAGCTGGCAGATCAACTTCCGGATCAGGTCACGATCTACCTGCGCGGCTGTCCGTCTCTTTTAGGAGAATCCGCGCTTCAGCAGGTCATCGAAAAACGACGGAACATGATCTTCGACGGCGAATACGTCGCACCGGATGATTTTCCAGAGATCTATTCACGTGTGCACTTCAATTGGTGCGGTGATTTTTCGGACGGAGATAATTCGCTCTGGCTGCTACCTAACCGAATCTACGAGGGTGGTTATTTCGGGATTCCCGCGATCGCTATCGAAGGGTACGAGACGGGACGTGTCGTGAAGCAGCGTAGTCTGGGGGCCACAATTGATGTTCCTTATGTCGACAGCCTGAAGACGTTTTTGCTGAATCTGAATCCAGAGCAGTATCGAGCCATGCGAAAGGGGATTGAAACGCAGCCACGTGAGAACTTCGTCGGCATCGAAGACCTCGATTGCCTGCTGACCTCGCTGTCGAATAAACCATGATTGTCGATTCATACCGCCGCACGTTGACGTTCTACCTGCTCGCGATCATTCTCGTGGCGAGCGTCGCGTATGACACCGTGCCTTTGCAGATCAACGACGGACTGCAGCGAGCATTGGCAGCGTTGATGGCCGGCTGCACGGCGTTGGTGTTGTTTATCCAGAGGTATTCGACGAAAGATCTCGCCAGGACGCTCGTCTCCGGTTGGCCATTACACGTTTACTCGCTGGCATTCGTGACACTTTGCGTTACTGTTCACGGCGGATCGAAACTATCGCAAGTCATAGCCTATACCTACTTTGCCTACGCGACTTATCTCTTCGTGCCCATGATTCTCAAGGTCGATCAGCCGGTTTTTCACTCGTTCTTAAAAGTGATCGCTGTAGTGAGCGCCCTGATGGCCATTCCATCATTCTTCGGGGCAGTGGGCTTTTCGAGTCTGGCGGGCATCCCCCTTCGCGTGAAACCGTCCTACGCTGAATTCTCCGGGATCATTGCAAGCGCCGGCATTTTCGAACACGCAGAGGGGCATGCTTTGCAAATGGGCATTGGCATGCTGTGCGCCATTTACTTGCTTCAGTACTCGGGGCGAGTTGTCTACCTGATCTGCCTGGTGATGACGACTGCCGGGCTAGTCGTGTCTCAAGGTCGCGCTGCAATTTATGGAATTGGAGTTGCCGTAGTATTCCATGTGTTGCCCAACCTGTTTCATCGGTCCCGCATTCTGTTTTTCGGAACATTAATCGTACTCCTGACATTTCCTTATTTCATCTTGCCACAACTTGGCAATCTGCCTGGAGTCTCTGGCTACTTGCGGCTTGAGCGAGGTCTGTCCGGCCGTGAAGAGGCTTGGGACTTCGCACTCTACGCAGCGAGGCAGAAACCGTGGACTGGTCACGGATTTATGGCCTCAACCGCGCTAACTGAAATTGAGCAAAAGACCCTTCGCAAATCTGGATTCAGTGGCGCAGGCACAACGTTTCACAATACGTTTATCACGAAAGCTGTCGATCTGGGATTCATCGCTACGTTTTTGTACACACTGTTGTATCTAGTTCCATTGTCGCGACTATGTGGTCAGTCGAAGCGGCTCCTTGAAGTCGATTTGTTACGCAACATGCTGCTGTTAGTGCTGACTGCATCAATCTATCGCGATTACAACATCGGAGGCGTTCGATCGACAGCCATGATCAGCTCGATTTTTATTGGCCTCGCTTGCCTCTGGCAGAGCATAGATAAACGGGGACACACGCTAGATGTTCATGCGGACATTTCTGAGGCAGCCGAATCCCCAGTATGTAAATTGGCTCATTCCGCTATTTAGGAGCAGTACGCGACTGCGAATGTTAAATCCGTAGCTCCCCCTGGAGTATTTGTTGTAGATAGAGCGTCAGCTGTGCATTCCGTTGATTCGATTCCGAACGGCCGTCCCCGCGATCCGCTGCGAGATGCGCTGGCGCAAGCCGTCAAGGAGCTAGTTTGGCGTTACCTGATTCGGTTTGAGCCACGTCGATCTCCCATTTGCCTATACGGTTCACGCCGTAGCGGAAGCACGCTGCTAATGGAAGTCATTGGTGTCAACCCAAAGGTCATGTTCAGTGATCAACCGTTCTCCGTCTACACAGCAACCAGAGCGAACGTGAACCAGTTGCCGATTTTTTCATACGGCCAAAGCGCCTGTCCGGATTCCGAGGAAGAAGAGATACTGGCTCGGTACATTGAGCGACTGTTTTCAGGACAGACCAGGGCCAACATACCTTGGAAGGTATGGAGTCCCGAATTTCATTTTCGCAATGACCGCGTTTGTTTGAAAATCACGGATGCCAAGTCGTTGATTGAGTGGATTGACTCGCGATTTGACGTCTCGACCGTTGTCCTAACACGTCACCCAATTGCCCAGGCCCTGTCGGTCGCCAACGTCGGTTGGATGACCACCGGAAAAGGATTGTTAAGGAATTCGAAGTTTGTCGAACAGTGGTTGGACGGTGATCAGGAAGCGTTCTGCTGGGAGCGGTACAACAATGGCTCAGACCTTGAACGTCGGGTCACCGATTGGGCGTTAGAGAACATTCCAATCCTTTCGCGATTAAAGGCGAACCCACATTGGCTGTTTATCGCGTACGAGGATCTAGTTCAGTACCCAGACCGGGTCGTGACTGTGTTGAGTGACAAATTAGATTTGCCAGATCGGAAGCGCATGATTGAACGGGTGTCACGGCCGTCTCGCTCAGCCAAACGGCTGAGTACTGATGAACGACAACGTCTAATTCAGCGAGGCGATCCGGCGAAGCTGCTCAACTCGTGGAGATCGAAAATCTCTGAAGAAGAGATTCGCAACTGTTTTCGTGTACTCGACAGATTGCACATCGACCTCTACCGCGTTGACGATCCAGTGCCTGATCACCGGCGAGTGGGGCGTGACGGATTCGCTTGATGAACCACAAAGTTTGTCCATTTGGACGCTTCACCATTCCACTGCACACACACACTTAATTCTAAACGGTAATCTCCATGTCAGCTTCTCAACAATCGAAGCTTTCTCGCTTGGCGGTAATCGGCTGTGGCGCCGCGGCCAAGGAGTTCTTTCTGCCGGCGTTGCAGCGGTACTCAGGTTACCAAGACCTTGTAACTGTTATCGACCGCACGCAAGAACAGGCCGAAAGCGTGGCGCGATCGTTCGGGATCAAGCAATTCGGAACTGACTACCGTGATGTGGTAGATCACGTCGACGCCGCCATCATCGCCACACCGCATACACTGCATGCCGAACAAGCGTTGCACTTCCTGGAGTCCGGAAAACACGTTCTCGTGGAAAAACCCATCGGTATGAATCCTGACGAAGTGAGCAGGATGTTAGCCGCGTCTGCCGTGAATGAAGCCTTGCTGACCGTGAACAACTATCGCCGATTGTTTCCTGCCTATCGCCGTGTGCACGAAATGCTGGAGTCACGGCAATTGGGTGAAATTCGAGCGATCACGATTCACGACGGTACGAAGTTCGCGTGGCAAAGTGTTTCGTCGTTTTACGTGCGTGATCCGCAGGCGCGAGGAGTTCTTTTGGATCGAGGTGCGCACACCGTCGACGTACTTGGATGGTGGCTGGGAGAACGTCCGCGTGTCGTATCTGCCGAGCTCGATTCAATTGGGCAAGTGGAGGGCCTAGTGAATCTTCAGCTGTCGTGCCGTGATGTCTCCATCTCGCTCAAATTCAGTCGGTTTCAGCGTTTGGAAAATGTTTACAAGATTGAGTGCGACAATG
>JAGQPC010001017.1 GCA_020426925.1 Planctomycetales bacterium
ACAAACCGAAGCTTTGGCCACATTCCACCGGACACGGCCTCCAATCGAACCAGCGCAATGCACAATACAACGAGCCCAATCGCGCCGCGCCCAACCAGCTTACGAACTGCCTGATCTGCTTGACCAAACCATCGGAACCAAATCAGTGAGAAGATGGACCCTAGCAATACGGAAACGAAAACTGCGATACGGAAGAAACCGACGTCATCCTGCAAGTAGACTTGCGCCGACACGCCCAGTCCAAGCAGCCAGATGCCAACCGTTACGATGCCGAACCAGAATCGACCAGATCTCGTACGCGGAAATGACTTCGCGGTAGTTTCGTCTTGATTTGATTCGCTCATCATTTGCCTCAGTGCCATCAAGTGAGTTCACACGACCGAAAACTGTTCGGTGAGCGTAGCCACGAAACGGGGTGGCCACAACACGGCTGCAGGCTCGGAGTTTCTGGTTCGGATCGATTTTCTAACGAAGGGACTCGTGGCTCATTGAGGCGACACTGGCCGGTAGCTGACGAGAAAGAGAGCCCTTCTTGGAAACCGGCGGGGTAGAAATGACGGACTGATTGCCTCGTCCACCACGTCGCCGCCTTCAGAAACGTCGGCTGAGCGTCAACATATTTTCAGCGTGGATCAGGATTTTTGAAGCTGATTTCGCCAGATCAATTCGCAATAGCGAAACGATTTCACTTACTTGTGACAACTAATAGTCACATCGAAACTCGCCGTTTTTTCCCCGCTAATAATCGACATTGCGGCACTCCGAAGCGGCATGCCGCCAAATCGTAGCGAAATCAGCGAGTGCAACTAATGTGAGATTTAGCCCTGCTCCGGTAGATAACAGCCGAAGCTCTTCGTAGAGCCTCCGGTGACTTGCCAGAGCGGGGCGTTTTTGTTGCGCAGCCGTGGAAGCCTCGCAGTCTGTGCCGCGTTTCCGCTTGCGAACAAAACTAATCGCGCAATTCGCAAGCTAGAAGCTTACGCGACATGAACTACTCAACCGGGCGGTTCATGAACAATCAGCAATGAGCACGGGCATTGGGTCAACAACGCTTCGGTCGTGCTGCCAAGGAAACGCCCGACGCTGTTGTGTCGCCGAGCTCCTACGACGACGAGATCTATGTGCGCGTCGCGGACCTCTCGAACGACCTCGTCGATGACGTGGCCTTGGACCACTTTACTTTCTGCCTGCTGAACGATTTCAGGCAACTCTTCGCGGTTCTGCTGCATTCGCTGATGGCTACTTGCTCGTTGCGCTTCCACGTGGCTCGTATAGTCTTTAATCAGACTTTCAGAATTAGGGACGGATTCCTTCGCGGCATGCGTAAATTGCGCGACGTCTTCGTCTGACAGCGTCTCAACAACGTGAAACAATGTCACGCGTGAATCGGCTGGCAGAGTGAATTTTTCCAGCGACTTCGCAGCTCGCCGCCAATCCTTTTCATCGTCACACAAGACGAGCACTCGCAACGAATCGGCAATGGGCTCTTGTTTTTCACGCACAATCAAAACAGGTACGTTGCTGTTGTACGCGACCTTTCGCGCTGTCCCTCCCAAGAACAACTGCAATCGCCTGGTGGAACTGTGAGCCCCAACGACAATGAGCTCAGCACTAATGTCGTCGGCGGCTGCAAGAATACCGTCCCAAGCACGTTTTTCGCCGACGATCGTCGAATCCGTTCCTGGCTTTAGGCCATCGGGTAGCCGCTCTGCAGCTTTTGTAAAAATTGCCTTGACCAGCGACTCTTTCGCTAACGCCATAGTTTCGGGCTCCAGCCGCGCAAACGGCAACACGTGAGGCGGTGAGTAGTAAAACTGAACCTCGTCGACGCCTGGAGACAGCAACTGACAAGCATACACGATCGCGTTGTCGCCTCGCTCCGTACCGTCAATGCCAGCGATAACTTTCATCAAAGCTCCCTCTCTATTAGTGTCAGTGGGTGTTTGCAGCTGTGCTGCTGGAACCGTCATCACTAGCCGCCTCCGACGCCTCGGCAGGAGTTTTGACGGTAACAACCGGGCACTCGGCGTGCCGAACGACTTCCTCGGCCACACTTCCCATCAGCAGGCGACTTAAGCCCGTACGACCATGCGTGCCCATCACGATGATGTCAATGTCGTGCTCGCTAGCGTAATCGAGCAACGTCCTGGCGGGGGCTCCAAAGAGAAAGTTATGTCGAAATCGAATTCCCGTTCCCTCTGGCAACATGGCGTTCAATGCCGTGTGGTCTGGGGCGAGATCGGCAGGCGGAACGTACCCAGGAAACGCGCCTTCCGTGTAGGCAAATGGTTCTTCGTAGGAATAGACGATGTGCAGCTCCGCATCGTGCTCGCGAGCCAGCGCGCTTGCAAACGTCAACGCAGTCTTGCTGCTGTCCGAGAAATCAACCGGGCACAAAATGTTGCGAATGTTCATTACAATTCCTCCAAGTGAAGAAGTTGCGACTTTAGCAATGGCCACGGCGGCACAGTATTTCTTTGCAAAGCCTGTACCAACCACTTTCACGAAGGCATCAACGCTGATCCGTGCAATTGCTGTATAGCCCAATGTGCGTTTTCGCACAATTCAGTCTGCAGTGAGCAAATCGGCTCGCTCAAGATCGCAATCTTAGGATCAAGTGGCCCGACCGCGTTAAGTTTTCGGCGCTGGCCTTTGACGCCTAGTTGTTGAATCCGCAGCCTAAGGCGTATGTCAGCGGTGTTTGCTGCCGTTATCCAACTGCGAACCGAGCAACCGTTTTGGAAAAGTCGGATTACGCAAAAAAAACGGGCTTCGCGGAGACAGACTGGAGACCTGAAACGGCTGGTATGCACAATAAAACGGCCGTTTGGATGCAAAACAGGTCAAAACGAAAAAAGTTTTGGCAATCGTGTAAAAATAAATTTGCTTGAACTAATCAATTTCGCTTCTATATATTCGACCTTGTCCAGGCGACGCGAGTCGCCAAAACTCGGCCGTTTTCGGGGAGAGCTTTCATGCGACAGGTGGATCAACGACTCTTGCTGCAGGACTATCGCAAGGCGCGCTCGAGAGCGAATCGATACTTGCGAGATTCGAATCCACCTTTGTCCAAGAAAGGGCTCGCCAAACTACTGAACCTGAACGCATGTGCATTCAATCAGTTTGTCAACGGCACGATCATACTAAACGCAAACGGCGAAAAAGTCCCTTCTGCCGAATGGGATACATTGGACGAATTGTACTTTGCAACCAACTGGACTGATCGTCGGTTGGCTCGCTATATCGAAAGAGTCGAAACCGAATGTTGGACGCTCGGAATTTCCCACGGGCTGAATCAAAACATCGCGGCTGACGCACACAACGAAGTCGAAACGTTACGGCTGGACAAGTTTTGGCAGTTCTTGACGGAGATCCAATCTGCAGCTGATTTGCATCTCGCCAGCTCGCTGATGCTGTGGAATGTCTGCGCGCAGGAAGCGATTGATGCTCGCGAACACCTGCGTCCTACAATGTGCGTTAACGCACTACGAGTCCTCGCTGACCTTGTCGACCGCAAGCAGGACGGCGAACTGTGCTCGTTGCGATTGGCCGGTACCGATCAGCGCGATCGACTTGAATTGACGTTCGATGCAGTGACCGGTTTGGTCGAAGGTGTACTGAGCTTAACTGAATATGCAACGGATCTGGCGCACAACTCAAAAGCATACGAATGCTATCACAAATCTCTAGGCTACGGCGGATACGACAAATTCTTTCTGGGCGTCGCGCTGGAATCCGATGAAGCGATGAGTGCGGGCATGAAGCTGATGCACGAGTCGGTCACAACGAACCATGCAGCAAATGATGGCCACATTGCGAACACGGCTGCGGCGACGGAGGTGGCGCTGGAAGCAGACAATCCTCTAGCGATCGAGTGGGCTGCGCAGTTTGGCGAGCTGGTCCAACAGCGTCTTGCGGAACATCCCAACGATCCCGCCTGTCACAGGCTGAACGACATGGCCATTCCCAACACAAAGGTCGTGTGGAGTTCGATGAAGACAACTTAGCTGAAGGCGCTTTCGAACACAGTGATCACGTCGATCTTGATCGCGTTGTGTGTGTTCTCGATATCTAGTTCGACCGAAGCTCAAGTTCAAAAAATTGAATTCAGCCAGCACGCTCCACCAGGCAAGCAGATCATCGTCGGTGGCAATCTTCAACCGAACCCGCTCGCCGCGGAAGGGAGCCGCACGCGTCCTGGCCCAGACGGCCCAATCGTTGAATTGCCGCTCGATCCAACAACGAAAAAGATCTGCTTGGAAACGAATTCTACGGGGCCGGTTTGCAGCTCCGCTGACGGAATTGCCAGGCCAGGCGACTCGAACCTAGACGGATTCTTTGACACGGACGACCTGACGTTAGCCATGGTCAGCGGCGAATTCGAAGATCTGATTCCAAGCAATTCGTCCTGGAACGATGGCGATTGGAATCTCGATGGAGAGTTCGATACGACCGACATACGAATCGCGTTCGAGGCAAACCGCTACGTGAGCAGTCGACCAGCGGTGACCACATCACCCGTGCCCGAGCCCGCATTCAATGTGCTGTGGCTAATCGGAGGTTTGCCGTTCCTACTGCGTCGGAGGCGGTAATACAGTCCTCATCGCAATTTGTATGTCCACTCGTCGTGCTCAGGGGGAAGCAGCATGTCGGATTGTGAGAAACGCTTGTTTAAACAGACGCTGGTAAGCAAGCGTCTGTCCGCGTTTGGCGTTTTCGAAGCTTTAGAACGCCGCTGCATGCTGTCGACGTTGGGGTTCGTTCCGGAACGAGTCTTCCAGGCCAGCAGCGAGATGGATTCCGCATTGGTCGATGTAGATCGAGACGGCAGAAGCGATATCGTTCAGTCATTCGCAACTCAAGGGGACATTCGTTGGCTTCGGAACCTGGGCGCAGACGTAAACGGAGACGAACAGTTTGCGGCAGGAGAAACATTGCTGTTTGTTCCGGGTGGGTTTTCAGCGATTGCGATTTCCGATCTGAACGGAGACGGAAACAGCGACTTCATCGTTGCCAGGAACACGACGAACCAGATTCACCTCTACGAAACGGTCGCTGGCGATGCTTTCTCTTTTCATGAGCGCGTCGTGGCCGACCACCCAACGTTTCAG
Organism: Planctomycetales bacterium; assembly: GCA_020426925.1. Classification (GTDB taxonomy): domain Bacteria; phylum Planctomycetota; class Planctomycetia; order Pirellulales; family Pirellulaceae; genus JAGQPC01. The sequence continues at coordinate 5,112 of JAGQPC010001017.1, forward strand.
CCTTCTGACCTTCTGATTGGCGACGCTCGTGCCGACAATATCCGACAACTGTTCGCAGTCAGTGATCGTGGAATCAACTTGTTTGAATCTTCAGCGGGCGGTGATTTTTCGCTTGTGGATACACTGGATGCTGGAATTGACTCTGCGGTTGTCGGTGACGTCGATGGCGATCAGAACAGTGAGATTATCTATCGAGCGAACAGGGAGTCTGGCTTTCGTAATACGGTGTGGTTGGTGGCAAACAATGCCGGCAAGTTTGGACAGCCTATGCAAATCAGCGCAGGTTCTTCTGGTTTCCAATTGGCGGACCTAGACGGCGACGGCAGTGACGAATTAATTCTGAGCAATAGTAAAGAACACGCCTTGGCGACGTATGAGTATCGTGACGGCGCGTTCGAGCTGATCGCTACGCAGGGTAGATACTACAGGATCTTCGATTCCGAAGCTGTCGATCTGGATAACGATGGTAGCTTGGAACTTGCGATCGCTGTGGAGAATCAGTTCATCGTGCTAGACGCTACGACTCTGGAAACAGAAGCAAGCTTTGAACTTCCAGTGTCTACCCCGCTACATTGGAGTGTTGACGTTGCGCAGATAGAATTTGGACTGATTGATGATGACGGTCTGCCCGATCTGCTGCTGTGGTCGAACAACACTCTTTCTTGGTATGCCAACGAGGCTGGGTCGTTTCCCATCGTTCGCCCATTTCACGAAAATGCGAAACTGACTGACGCTGCTGATTTTGACGGTGACAGCAAACTGGATTTGGTATTTCGTCGAGGCGATCTGCTCGGAGTTTTGTTTTCAACCAGGCAATATGCGGAAGCGATTGCACTTGCGCTACCCAGTCGAATGTTTGGTGTTCAAAAGGTCGCCGACGTCGATGGAGACGGCACGCCGGATCTCCTGTTCACGAACGGCCAAGGCGTTTCGGCTGCTCGATTCGATCCAGAGCAAATGCAATTTGGGCCGCCAAAAGACCTGGGGAACGTAGAAGGAATCGTCTACTCCTTCCACGTCGCGGACATGAATTCTGATCAGCGACCCGATTTAGTAACCTACTCGACCATCGCAATGGAAACAGACATGGTCGATGTTTTTTACCAGACCGCCAATGGTACGTTCGAGCGAAAGCAAACGGTGCTCAACGCAGCAGGTCAACTCAGTTCAAACGGACTTGGCGACGTGGACGGAGATGAAGACCAAGATTTCGTTTCGATCGGCAGATGGGACAAAGAATATCGACTCACAACGCTTGTGAACGACGGTGGCGAATTTGGCCAGCCAATCGTACGCGTGCTTGGAAACAATAGTTTCTCTCGCGAGCGAATTCTTGCGATCGTTGATGCGAACGGCGACGGGAAAGATGAAGTGCTCGTAAGCCATTCGCGAGCCCATGAAATGAGCGGACCTGCGTTACTGCGATTCGATCTGCTGACGGGTGAATACACTGCACAAGCCGTCGACATCGAAATATCGACAGTTACGCGCGTTGAGGATTTCAATGGCGATGGACGCGAGGATCTGGAGGGATGGGGCGACAGCGGGCACTATCGATTAGTCGGCACTAAAGACGGGCTCGACGTTAAACAGTTTACTAGAGTTGGTGTGCAGACTTCGCTCGGCGCGAAAGGCCCGTTCAGTGCGACCTTTGACGCCGATGAGGACGGCGCGGACGAAACGTTTTTCAGCTATGGCGGCGGCATCGTGTTCGCTGCTCCACAATATGTCCCTGCTGGCAATCCGGCAACTCAAAGGCCGATTTGGAAAGCCGATGCGCCGTTCAGTTTCCGGCTTTTTGGCGACTTCGATGGCAATGGCACGGACGACTTGGCCCTTGTCGGTGATGCCGGAACCTATGTGTCGTTTTCGGGAGAAGATCTCCAGCTTTGGAATCGCGTCGATCTATCGGATGTGCCTGCTTTATTTCTTCCGAACGCGGTTAGTATTGATGTGA
>JAGQPC010001018.1 GCA_020426925.1 Planctomycetales bacterium
TACTCGGTCAAGTCAGCTTTTTCGGTCTTCCGGGTACGAAGAATTAGATCGCTCATGAACTTAGCTAATGCTACGGTCGCAGTTTCGTGTTATCCTAATTCGCCAAACAAGGCGTCCGCAGAATTTCGCTATACGGTACGACGGACTTCGAGTCCGTTGACACCGCCATCAGAAAGTCACCTGCAAATCCGCCGCACAGGTAAAAACTCAACTGCCGATCGCCTAGCCACAGGACTGGGAGCAACCGATGAAAAGCGTTTCAATAGTCACATGCGTCGCAGTACTTGTTCTCCTGGCTTCACGAGCGATCGCCGCCCCGCCGAACGTTGTGTTGATCATCACCGACGATCAAGGTTACGGAGACATCGGTGCCCATGGTAACGACGTGATTAAGACTCCCAATCTGGATGATCTCTGTCGGCGAAGCGTTCGTCTGACCAACTTTCATGTCGATCCGACGTGTTCGCCAACTCGATCTGCGTTGATGTCGGGGCGATATTCGACGAAAGCAGGCGTGTGGCACACGATCTGTGGTCGCTCAATCATGGACCGCGATGAATTGACACTGGCCGAGATCTTTAGAGCGAATGGCTACCGGACGGCGATGTTCGGCAAATGGCATTTGGGCGATGCCGATCCATGTCGGCCTCAGGACCAAGGGTTTGACCACGCTGTTCATCATGGCGGGGGCGGCGTCGGACAAACTCCTGACTATTGGGGCAATGATTACTTCGATGACACCTATTGGCACAACGGTGTAACGCAAGCTCAGGAAGGATACTGCACCGATGTGTGGTTCGACGAAGCGGAAAAGTTCATCGATTCAACGAAGGACAAACCGTTCTTTGTTTATCTTGCTACCAACGCTCCGCATGGTCCGTACATCGTCGACAAGAAATACAGCGACATGTACCCAGGCTTGCCCAACGCGACCAGCAATTTCTTGGGCATGATCACCAACATTGATGAAAACGTTGGTAAGCTTGTGGCGAAGTTGCGACGCGACGGGCTGGAGCAAAACACTGTCTTCATCTTCATGACCGACAACGGCACGGCTCAAGGCGAGAAGGTTTTTAACGCAGGGATGCGAGGCAAAAAGGGTTCGGAATACGAAGGCGGTCACCGAGTTCCGTTTTTCATCTATTGGCCAGCAGGTAATTTGACGGGAGGTCGCGACGTGACCCAGCTGTCCGCTCACATCGACGTCCGCCCGACATTGGTAGAACTTTGCGGTCTCAAAGAGCCGGCGGGGCCCGAGGGCGATGGGCGAAGCCTTGTACCGGCACTCCGAGGTGACGCCGAAGCATTGCGCAATCGAACGCTATTCGTCCACTCGCAGCGCATCCTGCATTGCGAGAAGTGGCGGAAGTCTTCCGTGATGACCGAACAGTGGCGTCTAATCAACGGCAAAGAACTGTATCGCATCAAAGACGATCCAGGCCAAAGCAGCAACGTCGCTGGTCAGTTTCCCGAAACGGTTCAAGATCTTCGCTCTGAGTATGATGAATGGTGGGAGAGTCTCAAGCCTGCGATGTCTCGGACCGTTTACGTACAGGTCGGTTCGGACGCGGAACCCAGAACTCGGCTAACGGCTCACGACTGGCTGATTGATGGAGCAACGCCATGGAATCAAAATGCAATTCGAAACGGCCAACCAACGACGGGTCCGTGGGCAGTCGAAGTCGCGGTGGCCGGTCGCTACGAAATCGTCGTGTCACGCTGGCCCGATTTTACCAACTTACCCATGGAGGCGACCGGCGTGAAGCTGAGCATCCAAGGCCAACAGCATTCGCAAAAACTCGACGAGAATGATACGTCTGCTCGATTTGAAGTGCAGCTCCACCGAGGCAAGACGATGCTGCAGACACTTCTCGATAGCACCGACGGAAAGAAGCGAGGCGCGTACTACGCATACGTTCGCAAACTGAGCGACTAATGTGCGACTAATGTGCGACTCATTTCGCCCAGTCACTCGAATCAAGTGCCTTCATCGCCTAAATTCGGAGACCGCACAATGGCGTCAAAAGCTGATCCGACTCAACCCATCCGAGACATGGCGGCGTCGTTTCCGGACGCTGTAACGGGGACGTCTTGTAATCAAACTTCGTTCAAAGTCGGCAAGAATTCCTTTTTGTTCATTGGCCCAGGGGCGAAGGGACAAGGCTTTAAGGCCATGTTCAAACTGAATGCGTCGATGGATAAAGCTCGCGAGCTATCGGTCAAAGATCCGGATCGATACGAAGTTGGCTCAACCGGCTGGGTCACTGCTCGTTTCACAGCCGACAAGCCGTTAGCAAAAACGATTTGGCAGAAATGGCTAAAGGAATCCTACGGCGTTTGTTGCGGATCGACCGGACCGAAAAAGGCTGCCAAGAAGACGAAAAAGAAGACGCCAGCAAAACGCAAAAAGAAGCAATCGCCGACGTAAGCAGACACATACTTTGCTCGCAAGCTAGAAACTTACGCCACGTGTGCAAGGCGTCATCGCTCACTGCGTCTCCAGACCGCGAATGCTGCGACAGCGTTGTTCGCTCCGAGTATCGTAGCGCAAAAAGGTCCGGATGCCGGCCGGACGTTTTTGAACGAACAAGATTTCTGAACAGTTTAACCGGCAGTCGCACCGGCCGTGGCCTGCTGTGTTGCTTTGGTCTGGGCGCGACTCTGGCGGCTCAAAGCAGACGTGTTGATCTGGCTGCTGGCTGCTGCAATTTCTTGGACCAGCTGTCGCCATGACGCTTGCACCATCTCTTTTTTTCGATCATGTCGCCAGCTCTGGTTACAATGCATGTACTGAGAATCTGATCCAGCAATTTAGGACCCGCATGTGAAAGTGTGTTATGAATCTGTCGAGATTGACTCTCGAAGCTCTCGAACGCCGTTGTCTGTTGGCCACTTATACCGTCGACAGCATCGCTGATATTTCTTCCGACAGCGATGATCGGCTCACGTTGCGCGAAGCCATCTCGCTTTCCAATCTGAATGCTGGGGAAGACATTGTTCAATTCGCACGCGGACTTACCGGCCGCATTGAGCTGACCGATGGTGAAATCGAAGTCACTGACTCGCTACGAATTGTCGGTCCGGGGCCGGGGCAACTGACAATTGACGCATCAGCAAGTGACCCTACGCCGCAATTGAACAATGGTGATGGCTCGTCGATTTTGAGCTTTCGTATTAGGCAACGTGACGCGAGCTTCGAAATCTCAGGACTCACAATGACTGGAGCCGATGGGCTACGCGCGGGGGCAATTCATGCACCGTTTACGGCGGGGACACTCAAGGATATGGCATTCGTTGCCAACAACTCCAGCGATTTCGGTGGCGCAGTTTACGGTTCTTATCTTGATATTGAAGATTGCCTGTTTGAAAATAACTCAGCGAGCCATGCGGGCGCAGTGCATGGCTCGTATGTGGTAAACATTCTCCGCTCAAGCTTCATTAACAACTCGGCATCACAACGCGGTGGAGCGCTCCGCACGCGTGGAGAAACGTTGATCCTTGACAGCTACTTCGATGGCAACACTTCCGTCGAGGACGCTGGCGCGATGGAACTGCAGATTTCTGGTGGTGCGACTGAACCGGAATCGGCGAGAATCATCAACACCACGATCAGCAACAACGCCACCACTTCACTCGGTTCTGGCGCGCGTGGTGGCGGGGTTGTTGCCGGTGGCTATCAAAGATTGGTTATTTTCAACAGCACGCTTTCGGGAAACGTGATTCGAGGGTCGGCGACCGGCGGAGCAGTCAACTCACGATCCGTCACTTCGACCGAGATTTACAATAGCACTCTGGTTGATAACTCGGGCGGTGGCATCGGAGGGATCGATTCGAACTTCGGGGACATTCTCATTGAGAACTCCATCATTGCCAACGAAGGCGAAGATATTCTCGGACCAGCAACAGTGCACTTCAGCTTAATCGGAAAATCTCCTGGTGGTAGTCTGCGGCCAACCAACGGGTCTCCCGACAGACAGGGAAACTTGATCGGGTCGTTCGCGCGTCCGCTCGATCCAAAGCTCGATGTACTCCGGCCAAATGGCGCGTCGATTCCAACGCGACTGCCAATGACCGGCAGCCCAGCCATCGGATTGGGAGATCCTGAATTTGGCAACAAGTGGCCGGAATTTGTATACGACCAACGAGGTGCGCCTTTTCGCCGAATCATCGGAGACCGACTCGATGCCGGTGCAGTTGAGTTGCTGACTCCAGCAGACGGCGACTTCGACGCTGACCTAAAGCTAACTGAACTCGATATTGATGCTTTGTGTCAGGCAGTTCATGGGGGCGGTTCGCCACTATTCGACCTTAATTCCGATGGGAAAGTCGACCACGGCGACTTCAATGTGTTCATTTCCGATGTCGTCAGGACAGTCCCTGGCGACGCGAATGCGGACTTAGTCTTTGACTCCCAAGATTTCGTCAGGGTTTTTCTAGCTGCAGAATACGAAGACGCCATCATCGGGAATTCAACGTGGTCAGAAGGAGACTGGAACTGCGACGGAGATTTCGACTCGAAAGATTTCGTAGACGCATTTATGGCCGGCGGATACCGAACGAGCAGCCGTCAGCAACAGATTCCGCTGTCCCAAATTGCGAGTGCGATCGATTTTCAGAAGCACGTCGAGACGGAACCAGACACGAAACTCGGCACGGCCGCTCGCGAATTGTCCTATTAGTTTTCGCCAGGGTGCCACTGCTGGCTTGCCCAG
>JAGQPC010001019.1 GCA_020426925.1 Planctomycetales bacterium
CCGGCCGGTACCGTGAATTGTCCGTCTGACACCCGACGAAAGAACGTTCGGAATACGGACTGGATCACGTCTTCTGGATCAAAACGGCTGGCGTATTTTGTTGACGTTTGTTTACTTGCAAACTGGATTAGCCTGCGCGCGTAACGCTCGTAGAGCTCTGTTGCCGCATCGTTTTCGCCTCTGCGAAAGTTGCTGACCAACGAACTATCAGACGACAAATTCAATTCTGGGCTGTTCGTGCTCATCGACGTTTTGGTGACGGGGCAAAGCTAAACCGTAAAGTTCCATTGCAACCGTAAATGCGACACAAGTTTTTTCAATTCCAGGTATTCATTCTAGTCAGTATCCGCATTCACCCCTAAATCCGCATTTTTGCGGTTCAGCTGGGAGCTTTGTGCCGAATATGTCGCACTTTGGTTGCTATGCGCACTCAACCCATCAGGCCATTGCCGCATTCAAAACTTTGACACCCTGATTAATAGAGGAAACGATGCGACTCTTGACTCAAGACATTCTACTCATGGTAACCGTGATCTCGCTTGCTAATTTTTTCATGGCGGATGTAGCCCGATGTTGTACCACGCCGTCGTTTTCCTCGCCCGAAATCGAAATTGAGGTTGAGTTCGAGGGCTACGACGATGTTCGCGATCGCGTCATTTACAAAATCGAGGTCGAAGCGGAAGTCATGGCGCCGACTCAGTTGGCGACCTGCCAATGCGGCGTGAACCTGGGCTCAACGAACTTTCAGGCACCCGATTCCTTTAGCGTTATCAATGCTGTCGTTGGTGTGTCGAAGGACGACGGAGACGATTTTGATCTGGAAGCGTTTGACGGATTCGAGGTCGATGAAGGTGTCAGTACACAGATTTCGACGCTCCGTGGATTTCGGCCGGGCGGAAAATCATTCGGATTCAGTTCAGCCGTGGAGGCATTTTCATTGCCGCCCCTGCAACCAGAGGACGCTTACGTTCTGGGATTTCTGCTTGAGTTCGATCCTGATGATTTCGACCGTGTGAACGGCAATGCAATTCAATTCGCAGCAGGATCCAACGAACCGGGTCATCCATTGAACATCTTTCGAAATTACCAGGCGACGTTACAGCTACCGAGGTTTCAGCTGAACGAATGTGATTTCAACTCAGACCTCGCGTGCGACGTCGACGACATTAATGCACTTTACCGACTTGGACCAATTGACCGAGGATTCGACCGGACCGATTCCACGGAACGATACGATCTCAATGGCGATGACCGGATCAGCCTATTGGATCTTGACGAGTGGCTTGAAAAAGCCGCCGACTACAACGGGTTTGACTCGCCCTACGTCTTCGGCGACGCGAACCTCGACGGCAATTTTGACTCCAGCGACTTGGTCCAGGTATTCCAATACAGTCAGTACGAAAACGGACGTCGAGGACAAACGTGGGAGACGGGCGATTGGAATGGCGACGAGTTGTTTGATAGCTCAGATTTGATTCGAGCATTCCAAACAGGTCGCTACGAAAAACAATCGGACATCCTCGCAATTCCGGAACCGACTACTCTACTGCCGGTATTGCTCGCATTCGGGTGGTGTGTGAGTTGGCGCAGGCGGACGCCTGTCTAAGGCTGGCCACTACTGCGCTCGACGAGCGAGACACTTTTCTCGCGCAGTCTCAAGAAACTATGTCGCATTTGTAACGAACGCGGCACTACACGAATCAATGCGAAATTTAGCAGTGGCTCGAAAGAACCGCCCAATAGCTGAGAGGCCCCCCGTGTCGAAGGCACGCACACATCATCGAAAACGACATCTGGAACGGCTCGAGACGCGGTGTCTATTGGCAGCGGACATCTCTGGACACATCTACAACGATGTGAACGACAATGGCGTGCGTGATCAGGGTGAGGACGGACTCGTTGGTTGGACCGTCTATCTAGATCTAAATGAAAATGGCTCGTTAGACACAAGCGAACCGACTTCGCTTTCTGAGGGCGACGGTGTATATCGTTTTCAAGGATTATCGCCCGGAAGTTATGTCGTAGCCGAAGTCGTCCGGGTTGGTTGGACAGCGACGGCTCCGGTGAGTGGCGCTCAACCGGTAACTGCTGTCGATGGCGAAACGGTCGAAGCCGATTTTCTAAATCATGGTGCTGGCGGGACAGGATCGATCACGGGAAATGTCTGGCGAGACCTAAATAATGACGGAATACAAGATCCTGGCGACACCGGAATTGCTGGATGGAAGGTGTACTTGGATTTCAACGGTGACAAAATCCTCGACCCCGACGAGCCGTTCGAAGTCACCGATGGCAATGGCGACTATACCTTCACTGGCGTTCTAGGTGGCGTATCGGGCGAAGTTTTGGACTACGAAGTCCAACAGATTCTGCCGGATGGCTGGGAGCCAGGAAAGAATTCAAATGAAAACCTGACAGCGAGCGTCATCGAAGGTGAAGTGACTGTCCTCGAAGATTTTTGGAACACTCCGATCGATAGTGCTCGCGTTGAAGGAACGGTCTGGAACGATCTAAATGGAAACGGAATTCAGGACATCAGCGAGCCTGGTCTGTCGAGTTGGACAGTGTACGCGGATATGAACCAAAACGGTGTATTGGATGCGGGCGAGCCTTCTGCTGTTACCAATGCCAGTGGCGACTATTCGTTGTTCATTTTCGAGACCGGAACGCATCGAATCGCCGAGGTAAAGGATCCAAACTACAAACCGACATCGCCGGCAACTGGGTACCGAACAGTTATTGCTCCAACTACCGGTACAACTAGCAATGTCGACTTCGGAAATCAGTTGCGAACCGAAGCGGCGATTGGTGGTGTCGCGTTCGCCGATCGAAATCACAATGGAGCGCGCGATGCCGACGAGGAAGGACTCCCTGGAATTACTGTGTTCCTGGATGACAACAACAATGGTGTCCTCGACGCTGGAGAACGGTCCGTCGTTACATCGGAGGATCTTTTTTACACACCTTCGATCGACGAATCCGGCGTCTATCGATTTGAAGATCTTTCTGGTGGAACTTACACGGTCGTGCAGCTGTTGCCCGATGAATTGAGTGCCACGCCTGAAACCGAGCGCGAACATTCAGTTACCGTTGGGCCGACGGAAGATCGAAGTGATCTTGATTCGGCTGACCGATATCGGCCCAGCGAAATCCACGGTATGAAGTTTGAGGATGTCAATGGCAACGGCATCCACGACACCGGAGAACCTGGCATCGAAGGTGTAACGGTCTATATCGACTTAAATCGAAACGCGATGATGGACGCGGCCGAACCGCGAACTTTGACCGGTCCGGATGGTACGTATTCGTTTTTCGGTTTAGACACGGATTCGTACGTTGTTCGTGAAATCGTCGCACCAGGCTACGTCCAAACCTTTCCGATGTCAGAAGGAGGAATCCTTTGGCCCGAAGGAACGAGTAACTCTGCTTCAGGAATCGTTTCCCCGTCGATCATTCAAACGTCGGTGGAGCGAGGACAAACATATACAGAAACCGTCAGCCTAACGTTGCCGACAAGCGGCCCAATCACCGACAAAGTCGACGTTTTCTTGTTGTTCGACGACACAGGGAGTTTCACTCGCAACAGCCCCATCGTTCGAGCCGCGTTTCCAAACATCATTGCCGATCTACAAACGAAACTGCCTGGAATCGATTTGGGATTCGGCGTCGGACGGCTAGAAGAATACGGTGGATTCGCCGCAGAATATTCCAGCGGGCGGCCGTTCATTTTAAACCAACCCATTATCGCAGCGAGTGTCCCTGGTTTTTCCGCTTCAATTCAAGCCGCTCTTGATCGTGTAGCACCCGGTTATGGCGGAGATCGTCCAGAAACGGTGATCGAAGCGTTGTATCAACTCGTCACGGGAATCGGATTCGACGGGAACGATAACGGTTCAACATTGGATAGTGGTGTGGCCGGTGGTGTCGCAACACAAACCGCGCCTGGCAATAGCGGTGATGTGCCACCGTTCTCATCCTTCACCGCAGATCCGGCAAACAGTGTTCTTCCCGCGTCAGGCGCGGTTGGTGGCGCAGGATTTCGGTCCGGAGCGTTGCCGATCATCATCACTGCGACAGACACCGGATTTGCGTATCAACCGCTGAGTGACGCAACGATCGTTGGTATTGATGGACTCACACTGCCAAGATCTCAAGTAACGTTTAACGGACGAGGCACAACACCGTTCAGCGCAGGAGCAGGTGTCCAACAAACAGTCACGGGGCTCAACGCACTCGGAGCGCTTGTAATCGGTTTGGGCACAAACGATTCCGCGGCGTCGGATCCTCGAATCGGACTCGAAGCGTTGGCCAGCCTGACGGGAGCTATCAATCGAACGACAAATACACTCTCGAACGGAACGCCCGATGCGATCGCGCCGGGAGATCCTCTGTACTTCAAGATCGGATCAGGCGGCGATCCACTTGTCGGCAACATCGCCGACGGAATCGTAACCGCTGTTGACGGTGCGGTCACCTCGGTCAGCGTGAACGTGACGCTTCGATCGTCCGACTCGAGTGTGAAAATCGACTTTACGCCAGGAGTGATCAACGGACTGCGTGCTGGAGAAACAGCAACATTCGATGTGACGTTTACCGGAGACGGTCGACCTCATCGGTTTGATCTGCAGTTCGTCCGCGAAGGGACCGACGTCGTGCTCGGTTCCATACCAGTGGTTTTGGGGACACCAATCGAGGGTGATGGCTACGAGTACGAAGACTGTCACGATGGCGAGATATGTGCTGGAAGCGACTTTGGCAATCAGTCAACGGCGAGCGAGTCTGCTGGTCCAAGAATTGTTGACGTGAAGGTCGCAGGCCGCACTGGGTCAATTTGGAAGCCGCAGTTCTTGGAGGTCGTGGACGCGGCAAAAATGCAAGGCTATTCGTTGACAGGGTCCAATCAGCTGAAGAATCTGACGTGGAAAAATGTTGACTCGATCTATCTGCAATTCAGCGAAGACGTCGGTACTTTTTCCGACAGTGATTTCACACTGACGGGCGTCAACACACCTGTTTACAGCACTACTACGTCATACGATTCATCAAAGTTTCTAGCGACGATCGCACTGGCGGCAGATCTTTCGGCCGACAAATTGCGCCTTCGAATTCTCGATGGTGTTGTCAGCGATGGTACCAATTCTCTCGACGGTGAATGGTCAGATGGAGACTCGATCATTTCCGGTGATGGCGTTCCTGGCGGTGCGTTTGATTTCCGATTTGAAGTGCTGCCCGGTGATGTAAACCAATCGAACGGAGTCACGGCAGCTGACACGATCGCGGTTCGCAACGCCGAGTTCACCTTTGCCGGCGGTGCTGGATACGATCCGTTCTTTGACTTGGACGGATCGGGTGGAAACGCCTCAACCGACACAATCTCCGTTCGCAATTCTGAATTCACATTCTTGCCTCCTGTCCCCACCTCAGTTGCAGCGGCTGCCAACGGCAAAGTAGTCGTCGATGCGGTGAAACGACGCAAACTCGCTCGCATCGATCAATTGTTTCAGCGATTCGGAAACGACCAAAGAGACAAACGACGAAAGTACTACCTCGAAAGGACACTTTAACATGCTTGCTGTTCATTCATGCCGCAACGTTCGGTATCACGTTCACGGAATCGTAGCCGTGTTTTGGCTTTCAATTTCCATGACGTGTAAAGGCGCGTTCGTGCTGCAAGGAGAACTTGTGTCCTCGGCAACGGCGGCGAGTTCGATAATCTCTATTGACGTTTTCGCGCAAGCTGTTGGTGACGAGACAATTGCTGGATTCACTGTTCCTTTTGATTTGCCAGCTGTTCCTGGCGTGACATTTCAAGGATTCACAAACTCTGCCGGTTTCGACAATTTCACTCCAAAGAATCCCGATACTTCGGGACTGGCGGATATCATTGTGGGGGCAACGCAGAATTCCGGTAACGATTTCGTGTTAACCGATGGCCAAATGCAATTGTTGTTTTCTTTAGACTTCATGGTCGCCTCGCCGACTGACGCAGTGATCGCAAACTTTGACACCGACCACAGTGCGTTTCCGTTGTCCATTGTCGATTCAGCCGCGAATTCAAAAGAGTTGTCCGGCGGTTTGAGCATCGCCAGCTCACCCGCACTTACGTCTACCGCAGTGCCCGAGCCGTCCGCATTCGTGTTGCTCGCACTAGCGGCTGCGGGCTGTGGATACGTTGGCTGGACCCGCCATCGCGCGAAGCATTGACGGTCATAACACAACAATCGCTCACCGACTGGTGGTTGCTGATTCCTCGCAGTTTCACGTGTTTCTCGTGTTTTCGACGCATTTTTCCGTAGATCGCACAAAAGCGGCTTGCCAGTGAGACCGAGTCTCACTTAGATTAGGTGGGGTAACCTCACGGTGTTTGTCTAAATGAGCAGCAAAAAGAAACTCTGCGATCTGAAGAAATGGCTCAAACGCGACGTCGATTCCTACCTGGAATTGGTCGCGGATCCAACGCATCTATGCATTTCCTGCGGGCGCGTTGCAAACTGCAAACGAAGACTCTGCGACGCTAAACGCTTGCCGGAAGACATGATTAATCAGAACCGAAATACGGAACTCGACACGCTCTACGTGTAACCGAGTTCCGCTGCAATGCAAAACTTTCTCGCTAGATAAGCCAATGTCTGTAACGCGTTCTCCGTGAGTCGACGCTGGGGGCTCGCTTGCGTTCGACCGCCAGCGCCGTGTCGGTACTTGCTT
>JAGQPC010001020.1 GCA_020426925.1 Planctomycetales bacterium
AGTGGATCTTGCTAAAGATCCCTGGATATTCCACCCGCTAACGCTTGCGTTCTCTATCTGCATACACCGAAATCAGCGGCAATCTCGAAATGCTCGCACATGAAAACCCGTACTCAACGCCACCCGCTTATTCAGAGGAAGTCCGCCCACTGACGTACGATCGAGTCGCTCTAGTCGGGGAAGTCGTCGTCATGTGGGAAAAACTCAGGTTCGTCTACATCGCAATCGTGGGCACGTATTCGCTGATAGTGTTCAGCGTGACGTTGTATCTCGGGTTGACCACGTTGATCATGTTCTTGCGAATCGCTTTGGTGGGCGGAATATTTTCCAATTTCTGTTTCTGCGCCGGGCCGCTGATCGATGGCTATTTAACTTGGTTTGGATTTCGCTCGCGAGGAGTAACGATATTCCTGTTCGTGTCAGGTTTGTTGCTGACGATGCTGCTTGCCACCGCTACCATTTTCCCATTGGGGAGCTTACTACCAGCTCAGATGTAACGGCTGCCCTGCTTCTGATCCGGCCACTAAACGAACCAAAATCAATATTCGCCCAGCTGCAACTTAGAACAAATGTCACGATCACATTCTCGCTCGAATTCGCTTGTCGGCCTCTTGCTCCTGGTGCTCTTCAACAGTCCTGCATTTTGCGACGAAGTGAGTCTGCGTGCCGTCGACGTTCCGATTCGGCATGTCGACTATCAATTTGCCGTGAAGCAGGACGCTTCTAAGGTCCGTCGATTTGATTGGAAGGTGTTTCGGGACCGGCCTCAGCGAATCGTCGACAACAAGTACGAAGGACTCGTGCTAGAAAATGACGCACTTCGAGTGACACTAATGCCATCGCTTGGCCGCGTTCATTCGATGATCAACAAGAAGACTGGCAACGAGCTACTCTGGATCAACCCGTGTGCCAAACCTTTGGGCGCTACCAACGACACCGGTTTCTGGATGACTTGGGGAGGCATCGAACGGGTCTTGCCTCGTCGCGAACACGGGACGACTCATGCACTCGATTGGGAATTCGCGATCCTTTCGAACACCGATCGACAAGCAACGGTCGTTTGCCGAGTGACTGAACCTCTGACGGGCTTGCGGCTGGAACTTTACTACTCGCTCTATTCTGACAGAAACTACCTGGAAACTATCGTCGTCGTCGAAAATCGAACCAAACTAGCGCAGCGTTTTTCCGTTTGGACAACGGCAGTACTTGCGCCGGGCGGCGACAACACGATCACGCCAGATACCGAACTCGTGTTTCCAGCGGATCGGTTTATCCCGGACGATCGAGACTTCAACGAATGGATGACTCCGATGGTTGGTCCGATCGCAACTTCGCCATTACGAAAAGTGGGCAACTGGAAATCGATTGGCGACCTGATGACTTCGCCATTGCACCAGCCTTACTATGCGGTCTACAGCCACGAAAAACGGGAAGGAATCGTGCACACGTTCGACCTCGCCGAAACACCCACGATCGATGTTTGGGGATGGGGCTACCCGCCGACACTCGCAAGACAGCGTGAATTCACGGCAGAGCCGACCAACAACGGCTATATCGAAATCTGGAACGGCAATGTCACTGGCTTCAAAGACGACGCGCTCGTGTCGCTGGAACCGGGTGGCTTGCGATCATGGAGTGAACGGACATTCGCAATTCAAAACGTTGATGGAAACCAGCTAGCCGAGGAAGTAAAACGAGCTGTTACTGATTCCAGTCACGACATCAATCTTAACTCGAGCAAGAGTTCGTCAACACCGCCGTCCGCTCAACTCACAATCGAACGGAGCGTCATTGCGACTGGTACCGATGACTTCGACTGGTTTCAGACGAGAGCGGCTTATATCCCCGAGCCACACCGTCAATCGCTGGTGTTGATGCAGCAGAAGACTCGCAGCTCCGGCCATGGTTATTTTGACGTCTTTGAATCTCGGTCGACGGATTTAACCAACTGGAGTTCGCCAAAAGCCATTCCAACTCTGAAGCGATTCACGCAGGACGATGGCTATGAAATTGTGCCGGGCGACTTGTGGCCGATGTTTCATGCGACGACAGGCAAAGTCATTGCGACAGGCAAGACGTTCAATTTCCGAGAGGGCAGGGCAGAGGACATTTTGCGCGAAAAAGTAAGTTACGCCGTTTTCAATCCCGCCACTGATCAATGGTCCGCGCTCAACACGCTGACCATGCCCAAGGTTGATCACACTGGGCGCCCCATCATCGCCCCGAATGCTGGCTGCAATCAGCCTGCAATCAAAAACGATGGGTTGATCTTGCTACCAATTCGATATCAACCTCGCAACGACTGGCGAAATTACATTTCAATTGTCGCCGAATGCAGATTTGATGGCGAACAACTTTCGTACATTCGACACGGCAGCGAGCACAGTCATCCATACGGACGCGGCCTCTATGAACCGTCTCTGATTGAGTTTGAAGGAGAGTACTTGCTTACGCTACGCGGCGACCATGACGGCTTCGTCTGCAAAGGGACCGATGGGAGTAACTTTGCCGAAGCTGTGCGATGGAGGTTCGACGACGGGCAACCTTTGCAGAGTTACAACACACAGCAACATTGGGTCGTTGGCGGCGGGCGGTTATATCTCGTTTACACGCGACGCGGTCCTGACACAGGCCACATCATCCGCCATCG
>JAGQPC010001021.1 GCA_020426925.1 Planctomycetales bacterium
TTCAATTCACGCCAGACTTGATGCCCGCTGACATTCTGGGGACCAACATGGTCGTCGAGACTCCGGAAGGCAAGCGAATTTTCGAATTTCAAAAAGGACCTTTGTTCACGCAAATCTGTTTGGCTGACGAGATCAACCGTGCGACTCCCAAAACACAATCCGCCATGCTCGAAACGATGCAGGAAGGCACGGTGACGGTCGGAGGGACCAGGTATGAACTGGACAAGCCGTTTTTTGTGATGGCCACGCAAAACCCGATCGAACAAGAAGGAACGTACCCGTTACCTGAAGCTCAGCTTGACCGTTTTTTCTTCAAGCTGACACTGGGGTATTCGGGGCGAGACGAGCTAAACACAATTGTCGAACGAACGACTCGAGGCGTGCATATCGAAACGAACAAAGTGATGGACGGTTCCGAAATCGTGAAATGGCAGCAGCTGATTCGCGAGGTCATCTTGGCCAAGCACGTGCAGGACTACATTGTGCGTCTGACGATGGCGACGCATCCGGATGGCCCGTTTGCGGTGGCCGCAACCAACCAGTATCTCCGCTGGGGTGCAAGTCCGCGTGGTGCTCAAACGCTTGCGTTGGCAGCAAAAGTCAGAGCTTTGCTCGAAGGCCGCTACAACGTCAGCTTTGAAGACGTGCGTCGAGTCTACTTGCCGGCGATGCGGCATCGCGTGATTCTGAACTTCGAAGCGCAGGCGGAAGGTGTCGAATCGGACCAAGTATTATTGGACATTTTGGATAGTCTGCCGGAAAAAGCCGACGACACGCCGGTTGCTCAGGTTGTGTCTTAGGCACAGCTGACTTCGTTGTCTCGACCCACTTGGAATCTTTCATCGTGGCCAACTCGATCCAATCGCCGGCATCTAACCTCCTTCCTCCCGAACTGCTCGTGCAGCTCGAACGTCTGGAACTTGTCAGTCGCAAGATATTCCGAGGCCGAATGAAGGGCGAGCGTCGCAGCAAACGGAAAGGTCAGAGCGTCGAATTCTCTGACTACCGAAATTACGTGGCCGGCGACGACTTGCGTTTTATCGACTGGAACTTGTACGCGCGGCTGGACAAACTGTTTCTGAAAATGTTCATGGAGGAAGAAGACCTCCACTTTTACGCACTCGTCGATACAAGCACGTCGATGGAGTTTGGCGATCCCACAAAACTGCAATACGCGAAGCAGCTTGCGGCCGCGTTGGGCTTTATCGGGCTGTGCAGATCTGATCGTGTGAAAATCGAACCGCTCGGGCAGCCGCTACACAGTCGCTCGCCATCTTTGCGAGGTAGGCAGAGTATGTGGCGGATGCTGGAGCACATCGACAGTTTCGAATCGGGGCAGAACGTGTCGCTCGACGAAGGCATCAAGAACTTCTGCTTGCGGAATTCGGGCAAAGGGATTTTAGTCCTGATCACGGATTTGATGTACAAGACCGGCTACGAAAGTGCGCTACGGATTTTGCTTGCTCAAAACCTGGACGTCTATGTCATCCATGTCTTGTCGCCGGAAGAGGTGAACCCTGAAATCACGGGTGACTTGAAACTTGTCGACGCAGAAGACGCTGATGTCGCAGAGGTAACCGTCAGTCGTCCGCTGCTAAGTCGATACAAAAGAACGCTGGCTGCGTTTGTTGACGGTGCTCGGGAATTCTGTACAAAGCGAGGGATTTCATACTTGATGGCGAACACGGAAGTTCCGACCGATCGTCTGATTTCTAACTATTTGCGACAGCGAGGACTCGTGCGGTGAATTTTTCCTCGCTTGTTTGGTGGCAGTGGTTGATGGTTTTCTCCGTTCCACCGCTGATCGTGCTGTTGTATTTTCTGAAGCTGAAACGTCAGCCTTTGGAGATTCCCAGCACGTACTTGTGGCAGCGAACGATTGAAGATTTACACGTCAACAGTATCTGGCAACGACTGCGTCAAAACTTGCTGTTGTTTTTGCAGCTGCTGTTGATGCTGTTCGCGATTTTCGCGCTCTTGCGTCCGTCGATGGAAAGCACGCGGTTTTCAGGCGAGCGTCTGATATTCTTGCTCGACACATCTGCCAGCATGAGCGCAACCGATCTCGAGCCTACTCGGTTGGACGCTGCAAAGAATCAGCTGATTGACATTGTCGATAACGAAATGAGTTCAGGTGCTGTTGCGATGTTGGTCAGTTTTTCTGATCGCGCGATTGTAGAGCAACCATTCACCGACAACAAACGTCTGTTGCGAGCACGAATCCAAGCTGTGCAGCAGACAGAACGGCCAAGCGTTTTGGACGAGGCCTTGCGAGTCGCGGCCGGTCTTGCCAACCCTGGTCGATCAGCGTCTGACGAAACCGACGTCGCATCGGCCGACGCGATGCCGGCCACGCTGCTGGTTTACAGCGATGGTCAATTCCGTACTGTTCCTGATTTTTCGATGGGCAACCTGTCGCCCGAATATTTTCCCATGGGGGCGATGGAAGAAAACGGAGTGCAGCTGCCAGAAAACGTAGGCATCATTGCTTTCAATTCGGCAACGAATCCAGCCGACAATTCCAAAGTGCAAGTGTTCGCGCAATTCGAAAACTTCACTTCATCAGGGAAGGTCGTGACGTGCGAATTGACGCTGGATGACAAGATGATCGATGCGCAGGAAGTCGATATCGACGCCAACTCTTCGACTGGCGTTGAGTTTACGCTCGATGCTGTCGATCTTGGTGTTTTGAAATTGGTTATTACTGACGACGACGACTTTGCCGCGGACAATGTCGCATACGCACCGATCAGCAAACCTCGCAAAGCCAACGTGCTGATCATTACGCCTCGTAATGACGCGCTGGAAATGGTGATGGCGACTCCGTTCTTGCAGCAGATTGCCGAAGTGAGCACCGGCGAGCCGAATTTGGTGACTCAAGAATCTTACAAGAAGCAGGCCGATTCCGGCGGCTATGATTTAATTATCTATGACCAATGTGCTCCAGAGACAATGCCGCAAGCGAACACGGTTTTTATAGGCTCGCTTCCACCCCTGAATTGGACGGCTGAAGAGGCCGCAGGGTTACCTCAAGTCATTGACGCTGATTTGTCGCATCCGTTGTTGGAATTCGTTGAATTGGGAAACGTCATCTTTGCCGAATGCAATCCGTTGAATGTTCCAAAAGGCGGACTGACGCTGGTCGATTCACAGCATGGAACGATGATGGGGATTGCGCCGCGCGATGGCTTCGAGGACCTTGTGCTGGGTTTTGAACTTGTCGGGCAGGACGAAGAAGGAAATCGAGTTCGCAACACGAATTGGGTGATTCGTCCCAGCTTTCCTGTATTTGTGCATAACGTCGTTTCGTATCTAGGCGGTACTGGCGTTGGTGCTCGTGAGACCATCATGCTTGAGCCAGGCACGAATATCACGCTCAGAACTTCCGTCAACGCGACCGAAATTGAAGTTGAATCGCCAACAGGCCAGCGGCTGAAAATCAAACGCGGTCCGCAGAACACGTTTGTGTACGGAAACACGGAACGAAAGGGTGTTTACAAAATCCGCGAGGGCGACGAGAAGGACGTTTCTCAACAGTTTGCTGTAAATCTATTTGACACGGTCGAAAGCGATATTCGCCCTAATGCGAATCTGCTAACGACGAAGGAGGAGATCAAGGGGCAGCATTCCGTGGTCCCGGCTCGGTTCGAGCTGTGGAAATTTCTACTGGGCGCGTCGCTCGTTATCCTGATGCTTGAATGGTACATCTACAATCGACGTGTATACGTTTGACGCGGCCATTTTGGTTTCCTGGTACAATGGTGATGGCGGCAATGGGTTTTCCCTGTTTCACTCTCCCTTTGGGAGAGTCGCTGCGCAGCGGCGGAGAGGGGTTGGCGACCGAGAGGCACCGAATTCTGCGACATTGTTTTTGTGGAAATCCCCTCCCCGGAAACTCGCTAAAGCTCGTTTCCGACCCTCCCTTGGAAGGGTGAAGATTGTGCTCGCCGATTTGTCAAAACCGTTTATCCAAACGCCTTACGAAATTGATTTGATTTCTTGAGTACCATTCGGACGGTCGTTCGTTTCCATAATGACTTCATCGGCTTCCAACACGAAATCTGACCAATCCCAAGTGTCAGTACCGCTCTCCGCGGAGGAGCTGATTGCCAAGTATCAAGTTGGCGTTTGGCGTTACCTTCGTGCGTTGGGCTGCACTCCTTCCGAAGCCGATGATTTAACACAAGACACGTTCGTTTCGGTTTTGCAAAAGCCGTTTGAGCAATTCAACCCAGCGGCAACTGCTGGCTATTTGCGGCGAGTGGCACACAACCGTTTCATCAGCGTCCGACGACGCGAAGGACGAGTCATATTTTCGGATCAGATTAAAGAGGTTGACGAGTCTTGGACACGGCTCGTCTCAGATGGGCACGGAGACGTCCTTTTGGACAACCTGCGTGCTTGCATGGAGGAACTTACAGAACGGGCTCGATGGTCGTTGGAAATGCGATTTCGAGACCAACGCTCGCGTGCCGAAATTGCTGCGGCGCTCGAGATAACAGAAGACGGCGCAAAGAACTTGATGCAACGAGCAAAGAAGCAACTACGAGACTGCGTCGAAGGAAAATCACAATGAGCCAATCCGGCGAAGAGCCAAATGAATTCGATCATGATCCGATTATCGATTCATTATTGGAAGAACACTTACGTGGCGAAACACCGCCCGATCTTACACAGCAGATTCTCGCCCGACTGCAACAGGAGAGCGAGCCTGCACGCGAAGCTTTGGTGTCGACACGGCGGACGAGTCACGCTCGAATCTACAAGTCGGTTAAATCGTCGGCGAGTCGCGGGCGGTCTCTTGTGTTGGCAATCTCCGCCGGCACAGTTGCGGCCGTGATAGGCATCGTTAGCTGGCAACTTTCAACAACCACCGAAGCTCCGATTGCGCAAGCCGATAGCGACGTCATCGAAGCGGCGGGGCCGGACCATGTGAAATTGGACGTTGAGTTCGTGCCTAACGAGTCCGCAGCGGGACCCGAAGAAAACGCTGTCGTTTCAAGTGACGTATCAACAGAATCAGGCGCAGCGGCTGACGTCGAAATCGCAAGTAGTGAAAGGATCGCTCCAGAAACAACTGTCGTTTCGTATTTCCCCGAATCGAAGTATTCACGTTCTGGAAGCGATAGCCAGGATGTCATTGCAGCGCTGAATGCCGAGTTTCAGCGTCAGTGGTTGGCCAACGGCATCGAACCAGCGAAGAAAGCAACCGATGCTAAGTGGTTGGCTCTGTTCTTTGATCGCGCGCTAGGACGTGAGCCCAATTCGGATGAGTTGAATCCGTTTGTGCGATCGCGAGACCCGAACAAGCGGGCAGCTATTGTTGCGACCGTTGTCGACGGAGACGAGTTTAACAATCATTGGGCTGTTATTTTACAGACGCAGTTGCAGCTCGATGAAAACGAACAAGCGAAAGAGATCATTCAAAACGCGATCAGTGACAACGTACCGTATAACCAGATCGTCGAACACATTGCCGCGAGCACTTCACTGCAGTTTGAGCAAGTATGCCGAAGTGTTCTCGGCGCAAACACGCAGTGTGCTCAATGTCATGAGTCGTACAGTCCTGCGGAAAACTCGATGAGCAAGTTGGCGTACGGCTTCAAGCATGCTCGGGAAGAATTCGCAGCTGCAGTTGCCGAGTCAGACGAGGCGAGCGAATCATTCGTCAACAAGACGTGGGCTCATTTTCTTGGGAGTCCTCTGACGCAAACGGCTGATGCGTCGCTGCGGCCTGCTCTGCGACATCTGACTCAACAGTTCATTTCGGCCAACTTCGACACGAAACAGTTGGTTCAGTGGGTCGCATTGTCAGAACCGTTCTCGCTTTCTGAGGAAATCAAGGCCGGAAACAAGTCGGACTCGTTGATTAACGTGAATCCCTTATTCGCTCGTCGCTACGAACGCAATTCTTTGACCGGTTCGATTGCAAGTGACTTAGCCGAAGTTGCGGCGTCCAACGTAGTCCTCGTTCGCAGCGGAGCAAACCCTGAAAACGCCGTGGCGTCGTTGCAACCGAAGCTTGATGAGCGGAACCAACCGATCGGGAATGTGAAAGTAGGGTGGGATGTCATCCAGGTCATGAATAGTGATGAAGAATATTCGCGGATCATGCGTGAACACGACGCGTTTATTCGCCAGCTGGCCAATGCAAACCTCGACAATAGCGGGCGAGCCAATCATGTGTTCTTGCGAGTACTAGGGCGAACTGCTTCCAGTGAGGAGCTTGAATCGGCTGTTCGTATTCTGGATGCGGATGCGTCCAATCCGATGGTTGGCCTGCGTGATATTTGGTGGGCGATCACTCGCTGACGGGCTAACGCAATTCCCAGTCTTTCTTCGGACATTCGTAATAACGAGTAGGACCGACAGGCAATCCTGTTGGTCTTTTTTGTTTCGATTCCGCAGAAAAACTCGGACGATGCTACATTCTTGCACGTACGGAGGTTGCGCAGAACGCGATTTGGTTCACTCGTCTTTGGAGCCAACGGAGGGTGAAGGAGATATCGGTGACGAAAAACATTTTCACGAAAGCAAGAAATGAACTGGCTGGAGTCTATCGTTCTCGGAATTGTGGAAGGGCTCACCGAATACCTTCCTGTCAGTTCGACGGGACATTTGTTGTTGACACAACGCGTGCTGGGCATTCCCGAAAGTGAAGCGTCGAACGCGTTTGCGGTTTGCATTCAGGCTGGTGCAATCGTTGCCGTGTTGGGGCTGTACTGGGCTCGTGTGAAGCAGACACTCGTCGGCCTGTGTGGAAAGCTCAATCTCGGCAATGGTGATCAAGACGGATTTCGATTGCTGGTCAACTTAATCGTTGCGTTTCTTCCTGCCGCAGTGATCGGGCTGCTGTTCGACGACAAGATCGAAGAACTATTGTTTGGATTGCGGCCAATCGTTGGTGCTTGGTTTATTGGCGGAATCGCAATTCTGGCGGTCGCTTGGTATCGACGCAGGCGAGAATCGACGCGGGATGGAAAACCGCTCGAGCAGATGACCTGGGGGGCCGCATTGGCTATCGGATTTATTCAATGCATCGCAATGTGTCCTGGAACGAGCCGCAGCTTGGTGACGATCGTTGGCGGAGTGATGGTGGGAATGAGCCTGTCGGCTGCCGTCGAGTTTAGCTTTTTGCTAGGTGTGATCACTCTTCTTGCGGCGACCGCATACAAGTCGATCGACGCGGGACCGATCATGCTGGCCGCATACGGGTGGACGCCAATGATCATCGGCTCGATCGCGGCGTGGGCGTCGGCAGTTGCCGCCATCAAGTGGATGGTCGACTATCTCAAGCGACACGGAATGGAGATTTTTGGCTACTATCGAGTCGTGTTAGCCGTTGTTGTCGCCTGTCTGATGTACCAAGGCACCGTTGTCGAATCGTCTCAACAGTCGGAAGTCGACTCGCAGCAAGAAGCAGTCGAACAATCAGACGGCGGTTCAACTGCCATGTCGCGACGCTGATCAAAAAAGCTAACTTTATCTGTCGAAGAACTTCTTCAGAGAATATAGCGTCGTCGCGCGGCCGGCTTTTGCGATCGCAGTGGTCAGCGGGATTTCTTTCGGGCAAACTGCCACACAGTTTTGTGCGTTTCCGCAGATCTGAATTCCACCTTGCGCGGTGAGTGCTTCCAGGCGTAGGTCTGCGTCGCGAGCCCCGGTTGGATTGGCGTTGAACAGCATCGCTTGTCCCATTGCGGCTGGTCCGACGAACGCGTTTCGTTCGGTGGCTGCCTTTCGCGATTGAAACGCTTCTTGAGTTTCGCCGCTTCGTTTTGTGACTTCGACCTTGGTGTATTGAGGGCACGCCTCCATGCAGCATCCGCAAGTCATGCACTGGCTCAACGGATACGATCCTTCTTGATCGGCTCGCGACTGATTCGGGCCAGGCCCCATGTCGTAGTACGTATCAACCGCAACCCACGCTTTCACTCGCTGCAGCGCCTGGAACATTCGTGAGCGATCGACGACCAAATCGCGGACGACCGGGAACTTTGTCATAGGCCGCAATTCGATCTGGCCAGGTTGATCTTTGAGCAGATTGTCGACCAGTGCCGAGCAGGCTTGGCGAACTTTTCCGTTGATCACCATCGTGCACGCGCCGCAAACTTCTTCCAGGCAGTTGCAGCTCCACGCGACGGGGGCAACCTGCTGGCCGTCCTGAGTTTTGGGTCTTTCGGCAATCCGTTGTAGGACGCTGATCACGTTCATGTCCGGTTCGCG
>JAGQPC010001022.1 GCA_020426925.1 Planctomycetales bacterium
TATCAGCTGCCGCACCCCATTCCGCTGGTCAGTCAGCCGGAAAGAGCCCAGGAGTTACTAAGATGTCGGTATGAGACGCGCATTCACAAATTGCATTGGCTGGCTATCGCTTGCCCTGCTCGATCTTCCCTTGTTCCTCAGCTTGCACTTCCACCCAATTGAACCGCGACCTGGACTGACACCGGTCCGCGAATATCTTACTCAGACTTGCGTTTTTCTGATGCTTATTGCTGGCTCTTGTTTTCGGTTGGGTCCGGTCGTTTTCTGGCCATCCTTCGCGGCCGTCGTGTCGGTGAATCTTGTTGTAAACGGCGTGGGTGTATTGGAGCACACCATCGCATTGGTCCTCGTTGGAGTAGTTGTCGGCATCATCCACGATGCACGTCTAAGGTCAGGTAAATCCCCAATTTCGCAGGTTAGGTGAAGCGAAATACAGAATGTTGTTTACGCGCAAGAAGCGTTCCAGGATCGATTGTATTCGATGCGAAGAAGAACACTCGCGGGACCCACAGTACGCGAGTGATGTTGGGTTAGGCTACGCTTCACCCAACCTACAACTACTTCGTGGAGGACGGGATCTTTAGCAAGATCCACTACAATGTACGCGAAAACCAAGATGCGTTGGAGACTACCTACCTAATCGCGTTTGCGGTTTTGCAGTAAGCGAACTTTGCCGTTATTGACCGCTACCGCAATGTCGTCCGCGCCGTCGCCGTTGAAGTCGATGACGCTCACGCCTCGAGCATCGTCTGGAATTACGATTCCGCTCCGGTTTGCGCTGACATCCGTAAAACTTCCGTCGCCGTGGCCAAGCAAGAGCATGCCGACTCCACCAGCCATGCGTCCGGTTTCTCGCTGAGGCCCATAAAAGTTCTGGGAAACGTACAGGTCCTTCTTTCCGTCTCCGTTCGCGTCGAGAAACGCGAGGCCGAAGCACGGCGCGACCTGTGCAAGTCGCGGCAAAGCACGAAATTCGAATCTACCACTGCCGTCGTTCAGCAGAATCCCGCTGGCAAGTTCGTTCGCTTCCAATCTGGTTGAAGCCTGTAGCTTCTCGGTTGAGTAAATGTCGGCGAGATCGGCGGTGGCGAACGAATGGAAGTTTTTGTACTTGTCGGCGATGAATGGCATCGCGCCGCTGGAACAACTCCGTCCTCGATTCGGAACGAGCGTACCGTCGCTACCATGCGCTTCGACACAGTGCGTCTTGCCGCTGCCATCAAAGTCCCCCGCATACAGCAGCTGTGGATTTTGCGCGGTCGCGTGGTACTTTGTGTTCAAACCGAAATTGCCAACCGCGTAGTCGATGTCGCCATCCGCGTCGATGTCTGCCGCCGCGATGCAATTCCACCAACCCAGGCGACCAGCGAGCCCCGCAGCCGATGTCGCGTCAACGAAGACTCCATTGTCATTGCGAAAATACTTGACTGGTCCGTATTCCGTCGTCACGAGCAAATCGAGATCTCCGTCCGAATCGGCATCGGACCAGATCGCGTCGGTTACCATCACTGGGACGCTCAACGCGGCAGCTACTTCTGGCGGAGCGTCTTCAAACCGAACGGATTCTCCGGCAGCGTGTCCTTGATTGATAAGCAAACGGCTTGGAACGGACGACGGATACTGTCCGGGAATTACCCGAGCGCCAACAAACAAATCGTAGTCGCCATCGTTGTCACAATCTCCGACCGCGACGCAGCTACCGCTGAAATTCATGTCGGGCAAAGCATCGTCAGGTGCGACGCTCAATCCGTTTTCGACGCTCAAGTAGAGACGATCCCGATATTGATCGCTGCCTTCATTGCCTTCCACACCGCCTGATACGACATATAAATCGAGATCACCATCGCCGTCCGCGTCGAACAACGCCGCATCAGTGTCCTCGCATAATTGATGATCGACAAAGAACGGTATCCGCTGGCGGAACAGTTTTTTTTCATCCGACTGTAGCCATAGTTGAGCAGGTTGCCCGCAAGCACCGCCAAGAAAACAGTCGACCTTGCCATTGCCATCGATGTCTCCCCAAGCCATCGCGGGACCGGCCGTCGATAATCTATTTGGCAAAAGCGGCTGCAACGCGAAATCGTCAAAGTCTTGTTCGACGTGCCGCATTTGATTGGGCAATTTAAGTTCGGAGAACAACGGCTCTAGTTCGGCCGGTTCTGAATTCTGCGAGCGACTATCAGTTTCTTGGATCAGATAATGGTGGCCACATGCGAGATTTCGCACTACCTGGTGATTTCCTGTCGGCCAGCGGACGAGTAGCTCGTCCACGACAGTCGCGTCACCGATACCGAACACCGCTTCGCTCGGATCGCAACCGAAAAAACCTCGCACCGGTTGCAGGACTCGCACTTGTTCGGCGCCACCTGCTTTGATTCGAAGTTCTGCACCAATGCCGCTGACGTTCGTACTGGAACTCTGAAGCGAGACCTTGATCAGGTTGTTTTCATGCGATGCGTTTCGAAAAAGAGAGACGGCCTCTTGAAAGTTATTAACAATCAAATCGGGATCACCATCGCCGTCGAGATCTCCTGCGGCTGCGCCAAAGCTAACCGTTTTTCCATCGATACCGCAGCTTTGTGAAACATCCTCGAACGCAACTTCGCCTTGGTTCTTGAACAACCGATTCTGTTCAGCCAAGACCGGATAGTCGCTCCACCGATTTTCGCCCGTGCGATTTCGGATTTCGCGGACTTCGTTTCGCAGGTCGGCGTGAAAGAAATCTCGCGTCATACCATTCGAGAAAAACACATCGTTCCATCCGTCGCAATCGAAGTCGACGATCTTCACTGCCCACGTCCAATCCGTTGCGGCGAGCCCTGTCATATGAGCGACTTCCATGAATCGCGGCGTCTCGGTGTTAATGAACACAGCGTTCCGCATGTATTGGCGAGGCGAACCATGTTCGAGGAACCAGCCCTCGGCATCCATGTCGCCCATGTTGACCTTCTGCTTGTAGTGCGTCGTCGCCGCCATGTCCGCCGCAATAAAATCAAGCTGACCGTCGCCGTTGAGGTCTCCCGCATCGCTGCCCATCGAAAACCAAGGCGTGTGCGGAACAGTTGTGGCGATCACGTCGGTGAATGTCCCATCGCTGTTGTTGCGGTAGAGATGATCTGGTCCGAAAAAATCATTGGCGACATAGAGATCGATCCAGCCGTCCGAGTCGTAATCCCACCACGTCGCCGACAAGCCTTGAAAATGTCCACCGATTCCAGCTTGCTTAGTCACTTCTGTAAACTTCGGCTTGGTCGCAGTCGAATCATTCCGGTAGAGCCGGTCGGCTTGCCCAGCGTCGTAAGGATAGAGGCTGCCGTCTTTGCGAACGATCGCTCCGACTTCGTCTCGATATGGCTCGGGTGCGATCGCCTTACCGTCGGCAATTTGGAATTCGACGCCAGCAGGACGAGGTTGCCCGGACAATCGATTGGTTAGCAAGAACGCGTCGAGATCGCCATCGTGATCGTAGTCAGCGAAACTCATCATCACACTAGCGCCGGAGAAGGCGAGCCCGTATTCTTCGGCGCGTTCAACAAACGTGCCCTCGCCGGTGTTGATGAAAAGCTTGTTTCGCGATCGATAGCCGCACACGTACAGATCGAGGTGACCGTCTCCTTGAATGTCGACAAACGTCGCTCCAGCTGCCCAATGTTCTGCCAGCGTTTTTTCGATCCCGACATCTGCCGTAATGTCTTGGAACTTGAAATCGCCAAGGTTCTTGTAGAGCCGAGCACCACCATGTGGTCGCGTCAAGAATACTTCTGGCAATCCATCGTGATCGATGTCGCCAAGCGCGACTCCACCGCCGGCGAACGCGGTAGCGATCAAGTCTCGATCAGAATTGTTGGCCGGCTCCCAACGATGAACGAAGTTGAGACCAGACTGGTCGGGTGGCACGCGCTGGAAAAGCGGGGCGGAAACATTCGCCCGAGGCCCGAGCGGTTCGCTGTGCACGATCGTGCTATCTAGAGCCTGCAGATTCGCGATCGGTTCCGCGCCCGAGCTGAACTTGCCAGCAGAGGGCTTAGAGTCAGTTTTCCCGCAACCGATGATCAGCAACGCGGCGATTGCGGTTAGGATTTCCGCAATCGCCCAATTCGCCAGAATCCGCGACACTAGTTGCTACGACCTTTTTCGACGGAAAAACAGAGGCAGCAGCAACGCAGCAAGAGCGGCGTAGCCGTTTGGTTCTGGGACGGCCGCTGCAGGAGGTCGTGCCCCCATTTCATAGCCGCCATCGGTAAACGCAGCGACAAAGTCAGATGAATCGAAATCGGCATCGCCGTTCCAATCGCCTTCCGCCCATGTCGAGTTCTGGGCCGTAGCATCTTCATATTCGCCCGCCGCAAACACGGATACGAAATCAGTACTGTTAAACTCGCCATCCAAGTTCGAATCGCCCACCCACGTTTTTCTTTCTTCCTTGATCCAAACCGTGCGGTCAGCCGCGTCAACTTTCTGATCGTTGTTAAGATCGAAACGGCTGGTGATTGTTCCAGCTCGAACTTCCGCAGAAAGCAGTTCGATGTCGTCGGCGTCGAGAGCATTGTTGTTATTGAAATCGCCACGCAATCCGCCGCCTCCACCACCAGTGAGCAGCGCGAGAATTTCGTCTTCGTCGAGCGCACCTTCGTAGACGCGAACGTCGTCCAGTGAACCAGTTAGAAAATGCACATTACCTGCTTCGCCCGCTCCGAGATACAAATTCCACAGCGAGCCATCGTCCATTTCCGGAAAAATCTGTGGGCTGTCTTCCACCTCTTCGCCGTTCACGTACACGCGAGCTTCCGCGACTCCGTCAATGTCCAAGCCAGTCATCGCGATGTGCATCCATTCGTCAAACTCGAAGAACTCCGATGCCGTGAGATGGCGGTCATCGTGCTCGCTGAGATTGATGAATGGCTGTTGATTTGGGTGCAGGAGAATTCTGTTTTGACAGCAACCACCGGCATCCTGGCTAATGATCCCGTCGAAACCTGTCGTTGCTTCGTCGAGTCGCACCCAAGCCGCCAATGTAACTCCTGGCTTCCCAGTGAACCCTTCTAAGCCATCGTATTTCACAAAGTTACTTTGCAGCGTTTCATCAAAGAATGCACCGTTCCCAAACACTCCATCAACCTGCTCGACCTCAAAGACTTCATCCGCATCGTTGCCCATACCAGAACTATCCTTGCCGCAGTCATCCGGGTCTTCAAATTCGTAGTGGGCTACCAAGATGCCTTCGCCATACGATGGCAACGAAAACAGCACAAGGAACAACGCGGCAATGGTGAGTTTTTTACAGTGCATCATGGTTCGCTTCTCGCAGGGTGTCATGGATGATGCCAACAGAATAACGAACGCAACACCACGATCAATAGAAATCTTTCGAACTTGGCAGTTAATTTGTCGAGTTTTCGCGTAATCAGGTTGAGAAATCCCTGTACGGTGGACACAGCTTGTGCGGGTCGCTGGGGTCAGGCGCAAGTGAGCTCCCTGAAATCGACGCTGGGGGCTCGCTGACGCTCGACCACCAGCCACCCGTTCACGCCACCGAACAGGCAATAACTCATCTGCCGATCACCTAAAACTCTCGACCGTCGCGCCACTTGGTTTCGTATGCGTCCTTCAATGTCGAAAACACTTTGACCTCAAACGGTTGCATTCTCGTAACGAGATTCCCATTCGCGATAGTAGCCTTCTCGTTACCGTAGAGTAACTGCATTTCTCGTCCGTTCAGAACATCCAGCCCATGTACGTCGACGCCGAGTCGATGATGATCGTCCTCATTCACAAGGATCAGTAAGAAATCCTCTTCGTGCCTCAACAGCAGCGAACGTACGCCAATCCCGTTTTTGTCGAACAAGTCATGAATAAGGTTTGCGTCGACGCCATCCATTCGTTCGCCCGTCAAAAAAGGCTGCAGTGCGGACAATTCGGAAGTTAACGCATACAACGAAGTGCGGAACTGCGGTTCGTCAATCGTGTTTGAGCCCCAATACAAAACACCTCGTGCTCCGTGAACGATCGCGTCGTAAGCCATGAATCTGCTTTGAGCAAACGTCGGATAGAGCTTGGTGCGAGTGGCTTTGGCGGCGTGCCATGAAAACCCTTGCAGCACCATCCAAACTGGATTTCCCTGCCCGATCGCGTTCCAACGATCGGTCGCGCGACCGATACTCGCGAGATCCGTTCCGTCACTGCGGACGGCGTAGTAGTCCGCTCCGGTGATATCGATGTGCGGCATGTACTGGCGAGCAAACCTAGCGTCGCTGTCAACTGCTTCATTGATCCAAACCGGCCGGTTGTGTTGGTCGATCTGCCGAATCATGGCAATTGCATTTCGCATGGCCGGCATGATCTTCGCCGCTTCTTTTTCCGAGTACTCGACGGCTATCGGTTTTTGAGCGTTCCAATCGTCGCGCGTAAATCCGGCACGGTCTTTCAAAAAGCTGTAAGCGGTGAAAGTCCAGATAATTTCGTCCGGCCCTTCCCAGACTGCGAGCGCCGGATGATCCCCGACTTCTTCGACACGTTTACGCAGCACGTCGGTCGCGCCCGACTGCAGCGGCAGCGGCATCCACCCGCTCATGCCGAACGCATGTGCTCGATCGAGCGATTGCTTGGTTCCGGTCGTCACCAGGTTCACGCCGGCGTCAGCCATTCGTTTCAGATCCGCGTCGGACTCGGGCATTTCATAAAAGCCAATCGGGAACAGCTTCTTGCCACCACGGTGAATGAATCCATCATGGTTTTGCCGCGGTTCAATCGAACTGACACGCATACCAGCGTCCGCTGCGACAACTTGATTCCCATCATCTAAGACGACCGAAATTGGTGCGGCAGCCGCATCGGCAAAATCAGACCGACGAATGAGAACTCGGTTTCCAAGACGAAGCCCTGATACTACGCTCGAAGCCTGCCTTGGAACGTCGAAGGAAATCGGAATTCCTCGTTTGATAAAACTGTTGAACTGGAGCGATTCGGCGTAGACCTGATGAACGAGCCGAATCTCTTCTTCCAGCTCGTCCGGCATGCACCACAGAAAAAACGTATCGTGGCCTCGCAGCAACAAGTGCCACAACAAATCCTGATACGTCGTCGCGCCGAACTGCTTTACCGACTGATCGACTTGCTTTGGCGGAGCCGTCGTGTGCCAGTGAACGAACGGAATGATCGGCACGTTAGCAGGCGTGTGCCGACCGGCGTTCGAGCCCACCAAAAGCATGTTGTAAAACCAGCGATAGTCGGCGTCAGCAAAGTCGTACCAGTGAAAGATCGGATACCACGTGTAAACGACCGGCATCGAAAACGTGTAACCGGTGCTTTCGAATTCGTGGACCCACTCGCGGTATTTGGCTCGCCCGTCCGTCTCCACCGGAATGTTCTCTGCGGGTTCTTTTTCAAAATAGTCGTACCAATATCGCCGACCGTTATGAGGACACGTGCCGTAGTTGCCGACCAGACAACCGGGAAAGTAACGGGTCACGTTGTCGCCGAACGCGACACGCTGGATTTCGCTTCGAATTGAACGCAGCTCCTTTTGAAATTCACGAAAGTCATCGAGCTTGGCAATCTTCGATTTGCACACTTCACATTTCTTGTGTGCCGCCCAAGAATCATTCCATTCGATCGGGCCGTCAATTTCCCAGTCGGCAAAAATGAAATCGATTTCGATCCCGGCAGCCTTGTACGCTCGCAGGAATCGCTCAACGCGTTCTTTAATGACCGGAATTCTGTGTTCCAACGCGAACGGACATCCAAGCTTGCCGCCCAACGACGAATCGGCAAACCGGACTCCATTCGCATCGACGTGCAATGTTTTCTCGCTGCCATCAATGAACGAATAGAGACAGCTATTCGCGTTCACAGCAACCGGCTGACCAAGCTTCCGCTGGATCCTGGCGATGCGAAGTCCCTCTGCAGCAGACGCATCGAAGTCGTTGTGATTCCATTCGACTGAGTAGCCAATCGCGCGGGCATCAAGCTGCGTCAGTGCTTCGAATGTTGCAGCGTCATCAACACCTCGCAGGCTCCCGCTGATCGGCAACACGAATAGTGGCAGACGACCATCACGCTTCGCTTGCACCGGCTCTGTCGAGTTTAAAACAATTTGAAGATTGCGCGGGATGGGTTCGCCGCGAAGCGCTGGCGGGAACAGCACACAGCAAGTAAGTAGGATTGCTAAGACGCCACGTTGGTGCCATGCGTTTGGGCTATTCATAGATTCGACTCCGTTGTGTGCATCGTAGTCTCCACAAATGACTTCACGCTCCCGCCGGGAGGGTCGAAGGTGAGGAACGAACCTTCGGGGAGGGG
>JAGQPC010001023.1 GCA_020426925.1 Planctomycetales bacterium
CCTAACGCTTTTCGCCCACACTTTCGTGCGAAGACCCTGTAAAGATAGGCTTCGTGTTCGCTCCAATGACTGAATTGCCTCGACGCTATTCGAGTGGTGAAGTGGATACTGATCAAGACAAACGAAACCTGGACCTGCCAGCATCGGCCAAGGAATACTTAACCAAAGCGGAAGATCAAACTGTGGATTGGAAGATTGAAGATGGCAAGTTGGACGGCATAGAACCGATCGATCTGCCCGAGTCGCTGAATGACTACCTACGTCTGCTGCAATCAAGCCAAAGACCAGTTGTAGGTCGAAAGGAGGCCGGGGGACGCCACGTCAAAGCTCAGGAAGCAGTTGATGACAAGGTGTCCATTTCGATTGAGAAACCAAAGCAAGCCACAGGTGATAACACCGGGAATAAAAACACGGCCGTGGCTGAGAAGCGAAGCGTTCTCGCTCGCATGTCGGCTTGTACATGCTATTCGGGTGAGTATCTGTCAGCTACGTTTCGAATCGGTAAGTCGCCAATCCAAGAGCAAACGGGAACTAGCCTCAAGGAGTGGGAACCTGGAAAGAAACACGACCCGACACAATTTCTTCTCAGTGGAACTGAAATAGCCGATGTCGTTCGGAACGAACTTGACACCCCGATAGCAAAAAGCACAGACATCAAGCCATTGCCAGATGGTTTGTTGGTAATTTCCGGAGCGACAAATACGAGTAAGTCTATTGTCGCGACTGCACTCGCATTGCGCGCTGTTCAAGTGGCAGCATGGCGGGCGGACGAAGATCCTAAGCTACGACGACCACATCTAGTGACATACGAGGATCCAATTGAAAAATGGGAAATTCGCGACGCCGGTCAGGCACAAGAAAAGAACATCGAACGGCCAGATGAGACGCTTGAATACGGATTTACTGCCACTCTCCGCGACAAACGAAGGGATCGAACAAATCTAGAACTCGCGCTCAAGGACGCGCTTCGACAAACGCCAGCGGTCATGTATGTAGGTGAGGTGCGTGAAGCAGACGAGTGGAAGCAAATTATCAGTTTTGCAGGGACTGGACATCTAGTTGTCACTACAGCTCATGCGGCAAGTCTTTCTGAGGCTATGTCGCGAATTATTACGGCTGCTGAAGCTGACACTCCCGCCAAGCGACGTGAAGTAGCAAGCAGGATTCTTGCGTGCATCCATCTGCGGAAGGTGGACGACGTCCGCAGCCGCAAGAGTAGCAACAAATCGGTGTCATTAATTGCACCCACGATGTGGCACAGGAAGCCGCTTAGCATTTCTTCTCTGGTCGCAACTGGTCTTTCTTCCGTCCATGCCAATGGCAGTTTTGTGCTGGGAAGAAAGATGTTCTTTGAAAAAGTCGCTCAGGCACTGAAGAGCGGAAGAAAACAGGATATAGAGGAATTCTTGCAGTCAGCACGAAGCGAGTTAACAACCATGGATCTTGAAGAGCTTTGTGAATAGTGAACAAGAAACGAAATCTACCGTTCCGATTTGGCGTGGAGACGTTGGATGAGATGATCCGCCATCCAACAGCACTGAAGGATACGGCGAGAATCTGGTCAGCAGCGATTGTCGGTCCGGATGGGTGTGGCAAGTCG
>JAGQPC010001024.1 GCA_020426925.1 Planctomycetales bacterium
TGAAGCTTCTTTTGGCGACAGGTCGTGTCGCGAGGTGGGGATACGGTAGGCAATCGTCAGCAGGTAATGGCCGGTGACTCGGCTGGGCAACACGCTGGGCGTTTGCTCCGGGAATTCGTGCGGGGCGGAAAGTCGTTCAGCGGGCGCGAGCAAAACTGTTGCTTTTTGAACATGCGTTCCGCTGGCGAGAATCGTTGGGCGAATGTTTCTGCGTTGTCTGGCGTCGACTTTCCGGACGATGGCAGGGCAATCGCGATCACAGACTGGGACGACGATGGCGACTTGGACGCTTGGACTGTCAATCGAAGTGGTCCGCAAGTGAGGTTCTTGCAGAACGATCTAAACAAGAATTTGTTCGTCGCATTTCGCCTTCGCGGAACTCGTTGCAATCGAGACGCCATCGGCGCTCGCGTCCAGCTGCGTTTGCAGAATTCTAAGCAAACGTTGGTCAAAACCGTGCGAGCCGGTGACGGTTACTTGTCGCAGTCCAGCAAAGCTCTTCATTTTGGTGTTCCGGCCGACGAGCAAGTCGCGGGCGGATTAATTCGTTGGCCGAGCGGACGGATCCAAGTGTTCGGTTCGGTCCAAGTCGGCAAGAAATACCTTGTTGTTGAGGGCCAAGCTCCAGCTGTTTTACAACGGACCCAGCCTGCAAGTCAGGCAAGCGTGAAAACGCACACGCAATCAAACGACTCGGCGGACGAGCGTCGCGTGCTGATATCAGTTCCGTTTGCCATGCCACAATTGCGTTTTCAAACCGCCGATGGCGATGATGCTCAAGTTCGACAAAACGGAAAGCATCAGCTGATAAATCTTTGGGCGTCGTGGTGCGAGCCGTGTCAAAAGGAACTCGCGCAGTTGGCACAGGATACTGCGATGTTATCTGCTGCCGGCGTTGAAGTTACTGCAGTGTGCGTCGATCGATTGTCGAATGAAAACGCAAGCTCGGATGTGGCGCGCGAAGATCTGACGAATTCACGATCACTAGGCCCGTTCGAATTTGGATACGCGCATCCGAAGACGGTGGACATTTTGCAAGTGGTCAACAATCACGTGTTCGACATTCACAGGTCGTTGCCGTTGCCGTGCAGTTTTCTGTTGGGGCCGAATGGAGACCTGCAAGCGATTTATAAAGGACCGACGACGGCGGCTCAGATTGTGTCGGACGTGAAGAACAGCAACGACGATCCAGAAGTGCGCCGAATGCACGGCTCGCACTTCACGGGGCGTTGGTCGGCCAAGCCGCGGAGTGCTCGATTGTTGTCCATGGGCACGTCCTAAAAGTGCCCGCTGGCGTTGTCGCTTGTAGAGTTCGGTTTGTTAGACGAAGCGGTCGATTTCGTCGAGCAGCAGCACGCGTCGCTTTCGCAAGATCATGAGTACGCAGTATTGCTCTTCAACATCGGACAGGAGTTTACTCGTGCGAAAGATCATCAGAATGCCATCGTGTATTACCAAAAGGCGCTGGTCGCGAATCCGCAGCTCGGTTCAGCTCACTACAATGCGGCGTTAACGTATTTGCAGCTTGGTGACGAGCGGCGAGCGGCAGAGCATCTGCGGCAGACGATCAAAGCGGAACCGAACAGTCCGGACGCCTATTTTTATCTCGCACAGCTAGTCGCGAAATCTGCCGGTCCGAAACAAGCGATCGACTACTTGGTCCGTGCCGTGGAGCTTCGACCGAATCATGGCGAGACGCACTTCCAGTTGGCCATGATGCGAATCCTGACGGGAGCTCCGGACGAAGGACGTCGCCATTTCGAGATCAGCCAACGCCTTGCTCCGGAACGATTCGCGACTCTAGCGGCAACAAAACGAATTATTGCCGCCATCGACATACTGATTCGGTCTCAAGGCGATTCGGCGGGCGAGCTGACGAAATGGAAAGAAATGCTCGCGAAATCGCTTGATTGAGTGGGCTGGCCGGTTTTCTGGGCAAAACTGTTTGACTTGGTGAACGGGTCACACGACAATGCCGCTGCGTTTGATTGTGCATCGTTGGAAGAGAAGCTCGGGAGGTTGTATGAAAAGGAAACTAGTTTCAATAGCAGCGCTCATGGTCGGCATGCAGTGCTCGTTCGCACTGGCTGATGGCCCACCGTTCTCGATGCAGGACGTGCCGAAGGACGGCGGCAGCATCGTCTTGGACGGCAAGATCGGGGCAGGCGAGTGGAACGGTACGAAGCTGCAGATGAGTTGGGCTCACGGTCAAACTCGCGAAGGCGGCGCGGCTGACGGTACGCCAATCCCGTGTGAAGAAAGCGGAGTTTGCAATAGCGAGCCACTGCAGGTATCGATCCAGTACGCATGGGACGACACGAGTCTGTACTACTTGGTTGAAGAAACGGTTCCCGATGACGATCCAACGACCGGAGTTACGGCTGGCGATTGGTGCCATCAATGCACGAACGTTGATGCTGTAGATACGGAAGCCGCACCTTGGTCGACTGACAGCGTTGGTTTCTATACGACTGGTATTAACTGGACTCCTGACAGCGACGAAGGCGAATTCTACAACACGCTGGAAATGGGTCCGCTGATTCAACCGTGGGTCGGCCTGACCGCAGCAGAAGACTTGGTCATTGATGGAAAGCCGCAGTACCGGCATCTGGCTCGGGCGGTCAACTCAGGCTTCGGCGAAGCAGCTGCCCAGCTCATTGGTCCAGAGCATGAACCGCACGATTCGTATATTGATGATCTCGATGACCGTTGGGACCTGACACAGCCTCAGTCCGCGTTCGGCGAAACGGAAGATGGTCGCCGAGTCGTTGAAATGTTCATGCGTTGGGATCAGCTCTTTTACAACTTGGAAGACCCAGACGACTTTGTCCAAGAACGCCTGGAGACACTGGAAGCGGACAATCCAGGAGTCACCGAATTGCTGAACACTTCTGCAGTCAAGGAAGGCTTGGAATTCCGCATGGATCCGTTGTTGGTCGATGGAGTTGATGAGTTTACATTCGGTAGTCAGACACATCCATCAGGAAATGAGCATCCGCAAGTCACGAACGGCGCTGATGAGTTCAGCGATATTTCCGTGTTGCGACTGACAGCGGCGACGAATCCGACTCTCAGCGGTGATTTTGACGGAGACGGCGATTTGGACGGCGACGACATCGAGAGTTTATCGGCAACGATTCGTACCGGTGCTGGTGGTGCTCAATTTGATGTCGACGGAAGCGGTGCGGTTGATGCCGACGACCGAGCACATTGGGTCAACGTTCTGAGCAACACTTATTTTGGTGACGCGAACTTGGACGGCGAGTTCAACAGTTCGGACTTTGTCGCGGTATTCACTCCGGCGAAGTACGAAACGGGACAACCGGCAACATGGGCGGAAGGAGATTGGAGTGGTGACGGAATCTTCGACAGCTCCGACTTCGTCACAGCCTTTACAGCTAGTGGTTACGAAAAAGGGCCTCGACCAGCCGGCGTGCCGGAACCGACAACGATTTCGATGCTGGTAATCGCTGCGTTGTCTTTGTGCTTCCGTAGAAAGTTGTCACTTGCGTAGAAAGCCGGTGCCTGAGGAGGCAGCTGCCACTACCGCAGTACGACGGACTTGTAGTCTCGACTTCTAGTCCGTCGATCTGAATAAAAGACTCGGATCGCGCATCCGAGTCTCTCCGTAGTGGATCTTTTTGCTAAAGATCCCTGCCGGCGCAGCGTCCTGGCCCCTTGATGTCCAGACCTCGCGTACTAATCGTTGCCGCCTGATTACCTCGCCGCGGTCCATCAATCTGACGCCAAAGAACTTTTACAGGATCCAGCCACGGTGAAGAACTGAGGCAGCGCCAAACCAAGGCCCGATTGCCGGTTCTTTTCGTTTCTCAGCAACCAGCATCCGCCTTCCTAGCACATTGATTCGCGAATGCGAGTCGTTTCTGATCCGCTTCGCACATCTGTCGAACCTTCCGCCGCAAGAACTCGTGTAATCGTTAAAGACGCCTTACGTGCCCGTCCCTACGCAAGAGGTAAATTCTTTGTAGTCTGCTTGTATTGTCGTCTGCGAGTTGTATATTTGCTCGAACATCGTGTTCACTTCCATGATTCTATTAACCCTTCATTGGGGGAAACTGCTGAGATGAAAGTAAAAGGTTTTTCGCGAGTTCTACTTTTAGTTGCTGGTCTAACCTTCGGATTGACCGGAGAAGACGCAATGGCTGGATGGGGATCATCAGGCGGTAGCTCGGGCGGTTCTTGGGGATCATACGGTTCCAGCGGAGGCTCGTCTGGCGGAAGCTGGGGCGTTCGCCGAGTTTCGCATGGTTCGTGGGGTTCTTCAGGTGGATCATGGGGTTCGTCGGGCGGATCTTGGGGATCTTCAGGAGGCAGCTCGGGCGGTTACGTTGGACCGCTTCGTCGTTTGGCGATGAGAATCCACGCTAACCGAACCGCGCGTCACGCTGCTTATGGATCGAGCGGTGGTTCTTGGGGATCGCACGGTTCAAGCGGAGGTTCCAGTGGCGGTTCATCCGGCGGTAGCAGCGGCGGATGGTCTTACACGGTTGTCGGTGGCTCGTCTGGAGGTTCATCGGGTGGATCTTCAGGAGGTTCATCAGGCGGCTCAATTAGCTGGTCCGGCGGCGCGACGGTTGGCGAAGAAGTCATCAGCGATTCCTCAATGGAAAGCGCACCAATCGATTCGACCGAGACATCGCTTGAATCCGATCAGCTAGACGATCGCGGCGTTTTGTCGGTTCGACTTCCAGAAGGTGCAAGCCTCTACGTCAACGGAACGAAAACGAAAAGCACCGGTGAACTTCGCCGATTCGTTTCGAAGAAGTTGGACAAAGGCTATCGCTACGACTACAAGCTTCGAGCGGAATTCACTCGAGACGGCAAGCCAGTCACTGAAACAAAGGTCGTGAGCGTTCGACCCGGCAAGATGACCAGCATCGCTTTTGTCACACCGCAAGTTGTTGAAACCAGCCTCACATTGCAAGTTCCGGAAAACGCCAAAGTCATGCTCTCTGGAGTAACGACCAAAGCAACCGGCGCGGTTCGAAAATTCTCGACAACAAAAATTGAATCGGGGCAAAAGTGGACCGACTACACAGTTCAAGTCGTTGTTGAAAAAGACGGTCGAACGATCACCAAAGAGAAAAAGATCTCAATCAACGGTGGCGATAAACTGCAAATGGCATTCGACTTCGACAACGGCTTCCAAGTAGCCGACGCTCGTTAGTCGTTCAGTCCAAACCGCAAATCAAATTTGAAAAGGCCTTCGCGATCTACTTCGTGAGGGCTTTTTCTTTTTAAATCCCGCGAGCCATTTAGAATGGGCGCTCTTGCAGGTTCATTCGCAGCGTTCGTGCAACGCGCGAACAATTGGAACCGAGACCATGGGTGGCTGGCGGTCGAGCGTAAGCGAGCCCCCCAGCACGCTTGTAGAGTGGTTACTCTCGCACGTTCGCATCTGTAGCGTGCGTGCAAGACGCGCGATCCGTCTGCCTTTTTGTTCACGATTTCCAATTTCCGAAGCGCACATCTCGTCTACGCAACTTCGGCCAGTTCTGGTGCGTCGAAGTGAATGTGCGGCACGTCCAATGCATCACTGGCTTCCCACAAAACATCCAGCGGACTGACGACGGGTTGGCTAGGTCGAGCCAAAACATGAGTGTAAATCATCGTCGTGCTAACGTCGCTGTGGCCAAGCAACTCTTGCACGGTTCGAATGTCCGCTCCATCGATCAACAGATGAGTCGCGAAACTGTGCCGAAACGTATGAGACGTAATTGGCTTGTGAACGCCCGACCGTTTCACTGCTTCGCTTAACCTGTTCGCGAATGTGTCCGTGTGGATGTGGTGACGGTGAAATTTGCCCGAAATCGGATCTCGGGAAAACTTGTGCGATGCAAACACAAACTGCCACTTGAACTCGCGATGAGCATTCGGATACTTCCGCGCCAACGCCGGAGGCAGCCAAACGGACGCTTGACTGCTCGCCAAATCTTGCTCGTGCAAAACCATGCGCATGTCGAGCACACTTTTTAACTTGGGGACAAGTTGCTTCGGCAGCGGAACGTACCGACTCTTGTTGCCTTTGCTGTTGTAAACGCGAATCTGCATGTTGTCGAAATCGATGTCCATGACTCGCAGCCGCAAACACGCGTGGGGTCTGGCTCAATTTTTTTGTTCGGCGGTTAAACAATGATTACGTTTCCGCCGACCACCGAAAAACTTGTGCCTGACCCCCTTGAGCTCCGACCGTACAAAAGCTGCCCAATGATGCCAGATTCTCCCGGTAGTTCCGGCAGAACTTTCTGAACCTCTTGTTTGCTCATAACCGTGGGCACAAGTTTCGGATTGTCGGCTCGCAACGCATTGACGTTCCCCAGGTCGACTTTCAAAACGTGCTGAAACAGGAACAACAAAGCGTAAAACGCTTGCTCTTGAGTCGATGCCGCGACGCCGCCGTCCACGGCCAGATCGGTCAAAAACGATTCGACATCAACACTGCCGATCGAGGAGAATCCGGAAAGGTTTTCAACACTTCGCACCAGCATGAACCGCTTCACTCATTTCACGTACGCTTTTTCAGTGTTGTAGCTTTTGCCGTGACGACGCAAGGTTCTTCGCATTTCTTGAATCACGTCGAGTTCATTCGGATCGATGCGGCCGATGGCTTCTTCGATGTCGACACCGTCATACTGGTTTCGTTCATTGACCGCTCGTTCTTGCAGAGCAGCTCGCAGATGCTCCAGCCGAGGATGTTGCGACCGGAGCACTTTATTGCGATAGACGATCAGCCCCTTCACGATCATCAGCCGCTTCCACGCTGGGACACCAGCCTTCACCTTCGAGCGGAGAAACGCAATGACATCGTCTTCGTCGAAGTTCCAAACAGCCAAATCTTTCACGTTGTGAAATCGGGCCAACTGCTGAAACCAAAATCGCCCCCATTCTTCTGGAGTCTTTTTCTGTTTTCCCTGGCCACCGCTCGCACGCTGCAATGAATCGTTCATCGTTTCCCTTTGCCGAGAGTTCCATCACCTGCCCACAAGGTATACGTATGTTCAGATGCGATCTTTGCAGAACTGCGGGGTGGAATCTACCCCCTGAAATAATTGCAGCGAGATGAGAAAGCGGCTATCATCGGGGATAAGTGCTTATCCGAGTGTCCGGATAAGTCGACAAATCAATCGGGATAAGTCCCGAAAACCGCTACTTACCTGGTTGCTTTCGGGGATAAGTAGATAGTTCTGCTGCATGAATCGCCATCCATAGCTCGGCTGTTGCACAACACACAAAGCGGCATCCAAGCCGCCAGCTGCACATGAAACTCTCGAAGGGCATAACTGGCTTTAAGCACTACACCGAACCGGAGCTGCCAGCGACCGATGAGCGGGCATTCCATGCAGTGTGCCACGCCGTCCTTTACCGCTCGGGTAAAAGCGC
>JAGQPC010001025.1 GCA_020426925.1 Planctomycetales bacterium
GTAAGCCGTGCGTCCAACATTATCAATATCACCCGTTCGCAAACATTTTTGACATGTGGTCGCACGCGTGAACTCCAGATTAATCTTCCCCAAGAAATGGGGTTTAAACTGGTTCATGCCAGCCGGTGTGAACAGTACGGTCGGATCCCAAGTCGGCACCAGCACATCACTATTGCAGCGTTTGTGCCCTTTGGTTTCAAAGAACGCCAGATACTTTTCACGTAGTTCGTCAACTTTCATCGCGTCAACTTTCATCGCGTTTGCTTTCATCGCGTTTGCTTTCAAGCACGTTTTGGAAGGCAATTCGCAAGATCGACGGCAGCGTTGCGTCTCGTTTCCTGCGGCACGACATCATAATGTCTCGGCCAAAACCGAACTAGGCGGATAGCCCTCGCTGTCGTTCCGCGCATTTGTGTTTCGGGCGTTGAGCACCTTTGGCCGGGCAGATCGCAGCCTTTGGAAATCTAGAACATTTTTACCAACCGCAGGCCACTCAAGCTGGCTCAACCATCGGTCAAGTCGCGGCGTTCGAGATATCCTTTCAGAATCAATTGAGCTGCCAGCATGTCGAGCCGCTTCTTGCGCTGCTTGCGAGACATATCGATCTCGATCAGGAACGCTTCCGATTCGGAGCTCGTGTAACGCTCATCGAAAAATTCGACAGGCACGTTCGTTAGTTCGTGGAGCCATGCACCAAACTGCCGAGCCTCGAAAGATTTCTGGCTTTCGTCGCCGCTAACATGAAGAGGAAGGCCCACGACAAACAGCACAATGCCGTCTTCGGAGACAAGACGTTTGAAACGCTTGGCGTCGGCTTCAGGGCCGCTGCGATTGTAGTTTTCGTACGGGCTGGCAATCGACTGAGCCGGATCGGTGATCGCGATTCCGATGCGTTTCGTTCCGTAGTCGATGCCGGCGATTCGGCCTTTGGATTTCATACCCTAAAGATATTCATCCCAACCGTTTTCTTGAAGCAGGCGTACGACCTCGCGAACCGATTCTTCGTCGTGCTTGTTGGCAACCAACGTCGCGTCAGGAGTATGCACCACCAAACAATCCTCGAGCCCAATCGTGGCGACTAAGTGACCATTTTCGCTGCGAACGATGGATCCTCGCGTGTTGATTGCGATATGCTTTTCGGCGGCGAGCGTATTTGCTTGTTCGTCGGTTCCACGTAATCGAGACAGCGCTTGCCAGCTACCGACGTCATCCCAATCGAATGGAGCTTCAACCGTCAGGACCTCTTTCGCACGTTCCATGACCGCGAAGTCGATCGACTTGCCTTTGATCGCGGTGAACTCTGTTTCGAAGACATCACTGAAATTCGATTTACCGAATGCCTCGCCAATTTTCACGATGTGGCCAAACATTTCCGGTTCGTGCTGTTCCAGTTGATTCAGAATCGTTTCCGCACGCCACACGAAAATCCCCGAGTTCCAATAAAAGTTCCCGGAATCGATGTATTGCTGCGCGATTTCGGCCTTCGGTTTTTCGCGAAATTGCTTCACGTCAAATGTAGCGAACGGCGTTTCGTCAGCCACTGCGGCTCCGCCTTCGATATAGCCGAACGATTCCGCGGGATAGGTTGGCTTGATCCCGAACGTAACCAATCTTTCCTGCTTCGCGACAACCAATTGCTCGGCACATTTGATCGCTTCTTGGAACCGACTCGTTTCTTGAATCACGTGATCGGCCGGCATCACAACCATCGTCGCGTCAGGATCCTTCTTCAAAACGCAAGCAGCTGCGACACCGACGCACGGCGCAGTGTCTCGCTTACAAGGCTCACCCAAAATCGATGAAGTCGGCAATTCGGGAAGTTGTTCGCCGATCGGTTCGACGAGGCGTTTATTGGTGACGATCAGCGTATTTTCAGCTGGAATCAGCCCCTGCAAGCGATTTGCAGTCGCCTGAATCATCGTCTGTCCGCCGGCCAGGTTGAGCAATTGTTTCGGACGACTGGCTCGGCTTGCAGGCCAAAAACGAGTTCCCGAACCGCCGGCCATAATGATCGCGTGAAGCATTGGATTCCTTTTTGCTCGATTCAGCAGAGCGTTGACTTGCCACAAGAATCATTCAAGAGGCGTAAAGTACGTATCTCGCGAGACCGCCCGGTCTGTGACTTTAGCTGGTAGCTCATTCGCATCAAAGGCGAAGCGTGGATTGATTTCTACGGCGACATCATCCGCGACACTTATACCAGCTTGTTCCAACATCCGTTTGCTCTCACGCACGATTGCCGCCCGAGTAGTTTCGGGCGTGTCTTTTGCGGCGCCGGACGCATTCTTCAGCGGTGCAAAAACGCGGTCAACGTCAGCCTCCACCACAATCGCGTTATTCGCCGATGGCATCAAATCAAAAATGAACCGTTCGAACTTGATCGCATTCGGAACAGTACTTACGACCTGTTCACCATTTCCATCGATGTATGAAACGGCCTTGTGCGCTCGGTGAAATGGCAGGCTCGACGCGTCCAGAGACGCTCGTTGCAAAAATGCCAAATCGAAAACGTGCACTGCAATCGACCCTGCCCACAGTTCCAATTCGCCATCATGATCGGTGCGACGCGCGGCGGATTCAGGAAGGTCGCTGTATTCGATGACCATCATTCGGCCATCGACAAGCACGACATTACCGACTCGCTCTAGCGGATTGGTCTTCGCGATCACCTGAGTCGTCAACTCGGATTCCCGCAGCAAATGAAACCCGAGCAGACGTCGATCGCAAATGGAAACGAGTGGGTTGTCCACCTGAAAGTAAAACAACTGTTCGACACCGCGACTCGACGCATGATTTAGACAGCCAGATTTATCAAACGCTTCGAGCATTCCTCCATGGCCGTCCGGATTCACGAAAATTTCGCCTCGGTCGGCAAGCAGTATCTTACCCGTCTCCGCGTCAACGGCCGGCATCGTTCCCTGACAAAAGAAATGCAGATCGTCGTCCGCCAGCCCAAGATTGTTGTGCTGCCGGAAGTACTCAATCGTTTCCACGTGAGTCGCAGGGCTGGTCATCAAATACAGCGGAATCGAAACACCATATCGCTCATTCAGAGCTAAGATCTGGTCGACGTGAAACTCAAACAGCGTTCGATTCGAAACTGGCCCAATCGGATACATGCCCTTGGGATGAGGAAATCCCAGCCGAGACCCCTGTCCACCCGCGACCAAAACAACACCAAGTTTGCCACTTCGCAGCGCATGTTCCGCCGCTTCGATTGCGACGAGTTCGTCTCTGTCCTTTTCGTGATGCGAAAGCCGAATGGCTGGGGGCGAGGTTGCCCGAGAAGCGATTGCGTCCCAATCGTCATCGTCCGA
Organism: Planctomycetales bacterium; assembly: GCA_020426925.1. Taxonomy (GTDB): domain Bacteria; phylum Planctomycetota; class Planctomycetia; order Pirellulales; family Pirellulaceae; genus JAGQPC01. The sequence continues at coordinate 3,318 of JAGQPC010001025.1, forward strand.
CGAATCGCCGCTAATCAGTTCTGCGATTTGCGCGAAATCAATGGCAGAAATCTGCTCGGTGAGCCGCGCACGTTCTTCGACGCTCAACTCATCCCAAAACGCCAATAAGTGCTCTTGTTGGTACGATGCGACACGAGCAGCAATGTCTGTCGCCGCCGCGTCGTTGGTTGTTTCACTGGGCATCAAGCTTAGTCCTTTCGATGCCTCTCTGAACTATTCAGAAAAGCCACCCCTCTACGAATGCATAGCAAATAAAGCACAGAATTGAGAAAAGCACAAACGTTACCCAAACGAGCTGCGAACATCTAGTTTCTGCCCGTCCCGCAGAGCGATGCTGCGCCAATTCGCACATTCATATCGTAACCGTTACGCCGGTTTTGCGAATAGTGTCGCCTTACATGGAGTTCATCCGTTCAGTCAGACGTTGCGAGCGATTCGTATGTCTTCAGCGCCGATTCGAATTCGCGAAGTTGATCTTCAGTCAGCATCGATCTACTGCGCTCGATCTCGTCACGCACGCGGCCTGCAAGATAGTCGCGTTGCTGCCTCGAGGGCCGAAGAGGGCGTTCGGGAACGTCGAAGTAAACTGGCGCCGTGTGTGCGAAATTGAATCTATTATCGCTGTGCCTGCAAAACGCTCTGACCGCAATCCAGCAAGAGCCTTTAAGATCCAACGTCGTATCGATTGCCATTTGATACGAGCCGTTGTCGTTTTGCAGCGTTGCAAGTGGAACTGATTTGGCAACTCTCCCGTTGACAATGATTTCGACCCCAAGCGGCTTCGTTGCCGATTCAAGTTTGCCAGCGACCTTCACGCGATCGTTTGTTATTCTTCGAGCGGACGTCGTCAGCATGGGCCCAGTCGTCACGAAACTGTGGCCGGCCAAAAGCCCGTCAATCCATTTTTCGTAGCTGAAGTCTCCGTCGATCTTCACGTAGACGCGTCCGTAACCAAACGGCACGGGATGAACGCCCGACGCCGTTCCGCCGGTCGGTTGCAGCTTGAATCCGGAATTTAACAGTGCGTAGTAGTTTTCGAAACCAAAATTGACCCAACCTCGTTCGGTGAACCGACCATTGCCCATTTCAATATTCATGTAAGGAGCAGCGTATTCCGGATACCAATCGCCATACAGGAATTCTGTTCGCCAAATGTGATTGTTGGTCAGTTCGTACAATTCCACATCCATCTGAGGAATGAGCATCATCGACCAAGGCCAATTGTGTTTGTCGAGTTCCAAAAAACCGCCTTGTCGTCTCGCTTCCCGTGCGATTGGTCCAACGGGTGGAGCTGACAACTCAAGTTGATCTTGATGGTTCAGCACGAACACGGCTCCAAGCGTGTGACGATTGCCTCGAACCGAAAACAATTCGTATTCCGTGTTGATCGGCCAGTAGACGTGCGCTTTGTCAATCTGAACCAACTTGGCCGGAGGAATTTGGCGAGTCGACCTGTTGTTCGTCGCCGGAGTATGCAATGAATCGGTCACCCACGCTGTTAGCGGAAACGCGACGTTTAAGTCCTCTGCGATTTGCAGCGTCGGCAATTCGTCGACTTCTCGGTGAACGTGAGTTTCGCCGCTGTACCAACCTTTTGCGGCCATGTTGGTCCATCGCTTCAGAGGAATCACAACTGACACGTCTTCGTTGGTCGGCACTGTTACTTCATGAGTGGCCGTGAAGTATTCTTTGCCGTGTTCTACCGTGATCGTGTATTTGTCGGCATGCAACTCGACATGAAACGGATGAGCAGACACCGTCGTGTGGATTTCAAAGCATTGGTCCGTTCGTTCTTTTTCATATGGAATCGCCGTTCCACTTTTACTTTTGACGAGACAATAGTTACCGCTGGAATCGTGAACGTAGACTCGAGCCGCAACCGGATCCATGCTCGACGCATCAACAACCAAACCGGTCAGCGTTGCGCCACAAAGAAAACCAGAGGACGTGAATGTCGTGAATAGGGCGATAAGCAGGTGAAATACAGCTCTCATTTTGCACTTCCGTTCTTGGTACTCCGCGTTCAAGACGTCCACATGATAGTCGTTGCAGGCTTGGAAATCGCCTCAGAACATCTACAACTCCGAATGCGTTAGAATGCGACCGCTTTGTTTGGCCCAGTCTTCAAGGACGACTCAATGAACAGCGAATCGCCGGTACTGCCACTTCCGAAATCGCTCTGCTCTCGGAACCCAGTTCTTTGGGCTTCGGTGTTTGGGCCCGGCGCGATCATGGCCTCGTTAACGATCGGCGTCGGTGAGCTCGTGTTTTCTTCCCGAGGCGGCGCACTGTTTGGGTATCGCATTCTATTTTTGTTTCTCGCAATATCCGCGATGAAGTGGGTCTTAGTCTATTCCACGGCGCGACACATGGTTCTGACGGGCAAGCATCCGTTCGAGCGATGGCTGTCACTTCCCGGCCCCAAAGGATGGCTGTCCGCCGTGATGTTCGTGTTCGCGATCGCATGCTTTCCGATTTGGGTCAGTTTCCACGCGAGCGTCATTGGAGACCTGATCGCTGGCATGACCTCAACAAAGCTCATCCTGAACGGAGCGGTCATTCATGCCTGGGGCGCGGGGGTGTTGTTTGTCGTTGTCGGCCTGGCCCTTATCGGTGGCTATTCGACGCTTGAGCGGATTCAACTGCTGGTCGTAACGGCGATGCTCGGCGCAATGCTCGTGTCGCTGGTCCTGCTAAAACCAGATTGGTGGCAGATGCTGTTGGGTGCCGTCTTGCCTCAACCGCTGGCTTACCCTGATTGGCTGATGACCGATTCAGATCCGCTTTTGAAGCAAATTGCAGAGACTCCGATTTGGGTCGAGGCTTCGGTGTACGTTGGAGTCGTTGGTGGAGCGAGCTACGACTATTTGGCGTACACGTCGTTCTTGAGAAACAAGCGATGGGGTCTTGCGGGTGCCGACGTTCGTCATGACGAAGCTGTTCAATTGCTTCCGGACGCCAAGCGTTGGCTGAGAGCTCCGATGGTCGATTGTGCGGTGAGCTTTCTGGTCGTCGTTGTGTTCAGCGCCGTATTCGTTGCGTCTGGAGCAATCGTTCTCGCGCCGCAACACCAAGTCCCGGGCGACGGCAGTTTTTTAGAGCATCAAGCTCAATTCGTAACGACGCTTCACCCGTGGCTCGAACCGCTGTATCTATTCGGAACACTGCTGACAATGCTCGGTACGCTGTACGGAACTTTGGAAGTTGCTCCGCCAATCATCGCAGAAGGCTACCGCCTCTATCGCCCAGATGTCCAACACCCCAAAGTCGCGGCACGATTGCGGCGAGTCGCGATACTGTGGTGCGCATTCGGCGCAGGATTGGTGTTAGTCGTTTCATTCTTCTATCAGATCCAGTCCGGTGAAAAGCAGCCCCCTGGTTTGACGAATCTTCTGACGCCGGCGAGCCTGTTTACTGGAGTGTTGTCGTGCGGGATTATCTGCGTTCTAAATCCATGGACCGATCGTGTTCTTCCACGTGAGTTCCAGCCATCAGTGTTTCTGAAAATCGCAAACTTGATTGCAGGAATTGTGTTCTTGGGTGTCGGCTTGCGAGCCTATTGGAAACTCGGAGGCGTCAATGCCGTCGCGATTCTTTTGGGAACTGTCGGTGTCGGATTCTTGATCGCGCTCATTTGGCGTCCTGAGAAAGATTGAGGGGCGACTCGCCGCAGTCGCGAATTCCCAAACGCACGCCAGGCATTCGTGTCTACACAACAAGTCGGAATCAATAAACTTCACCCTCCCTCGGGAGGGTCGAAGCTGAGGAACGAAGCTTCGGGGAGGG
>JAGQPC010001026.1 GCA_020426925.1 Planctomycetales bacterium
TCGAATCGCCTCTTCACCGGCGAGTTCGCTGTCGACGGCAGTCGGCTCGGCGATCAGGAGACGCGTGCTCCTCAACGAGTCTCCGGCATAGACCTGGTCAGTCTTGCCAGCGCTTTGAGTTAGCGTGAAATCTCTCGTGAAGTACTTTTTGGTGAGTCCGTCAATGTCCGACGGATTTGCAGCGGTTTTGATTTTCTTGAGGACGGCGGTCGCTTGATCAGTGAAGACCTCTGACGGCCACGTTTCCATCTGTGGCTTAATTTTTGTATCAGGCGTAGAATATTGTTCCCCCGAGATCGTCGTCACAGACGTTGGAGAGTCATGCTGAGAAGGCTCCCGTCCGTTTGAAGACCGCGGTTCAAATTCTGAGATTTTTATCACCGGCGCTGGCGTGTCCTCTTTTGAAGCCTCGCGGCCACGCAGGCTGACGAACGCAATCGCGCACGCCGATGCCCCCAACAGAGCGATGGCTACGATCAGTTTCTTAGCCGACATTGACGCGACTGCCCGTATTTCTGTGGTGGTGAGGATTAATCAAAAGGTACACTCTTGAACTGCCAGATGAGTCTACCGTATCACTACCAATCATAATGTTTAAGATGACGAATTCTTGGATTTTACCGCTCGAATGCTGACATGCGACCAAAACTGATTGCTGCAATTGTATTGCTCGTCGCGTTGATGGGATTTGGCGCGTACCACTTCTGGCCGGATTCGGTTGAGCAGAGTTCCGATTCTCAAGACACAACAAATACGGGGCACACCGTTATTCGAGCTCCGGACGAATCGGTCGATGACAAGCTGGTTGATCCAAAGAACGATTCTTGGCCGGCCGAAGTTGCTCACGAAGAAATCAAAAAGCAGCTGAAGAAACTCGGCGAAGCAATTCAGAGCGGACAAGCTTCCAAGTTGCCTGCGTTCGCAACCGAAACGTTTGAAGCCAGCCACACTCCGGCAACAAAGTCAGTTTTCAGTGACGGTGCGATCTCGGTAAATCGATCCGACACTGCGCCTGGAAAACAGCACTCGTCTCTGGACTCGTTCATCAATCGTTTCACTGGTGCGATGAGGGTAGACCTCTGCGCCTTCAAGGTCGTAAACATTGACATCCAACCAGACTTCGTGATGACTAACGTACTAGTCGAAATGAGATCGGTGGACGCCTCGGAGACAAGTACTCAACTCAACGCGAATTGGCAATGTCGCTGGGAGCGGTCGAAGAGCCCGATTCTCAAGTCGATCCAAGTTGACAATTTCGAACGAGTCGAAGGGCCGGCAAGTCGCTTATTTGCAGACGTTACGCAGGCTGTTCTCGGGAACACGGTCGATTACAAAGAACACGTATTGCGAGGCATCGATCATTGGTGCGAACGCATTCCCAGCATCGACGACATGCGAATCTTTGGGCACCACGGCATCGCCATCGGTGACGTAAACGGCGATGGTCTCGATGACGTCTATGTCTGCGACGCAGGCGGATTGCCGAATCGTTTATACATTCGCAACGCCGATGGAACAGCCACTGACGCATCGTCATCGTCAAAAACAGATTGGTTGGAGGCGACAACATCTGCATTGCTGGTTGACCTGGATGGAGACGGTGATCGAGATCTCGTCGCCGCAACGGTGGCTGGAATTGTCTTCGCCGAAAACAACGGCAAGGGCGTCTTTCAACCTCGCAACGCGATCCCTAGCACGCCAGAAGCTCACTCGATGTGCGCCGCTGACTACGATAACGATCGTGACCTAGACATCTACATTTGCAACTATGGAGCATCGCGTGGCCCAGGAAGTAAACGAGGCTACGAAGCGACGGCTCCTGTTCCGTACAACGACGCAAACAACGGTGGCGCGAATTTTCTATTACAAAACAACGGACAGTTTCAGTTTAAAGATGTTGCAAAAGAGGTTGGATTAGATCACAACAACCGGCGGTTTAGCTTTGCAGCTTCGTGGGAAGACTTTGATCGAGATGGCGATGTCGATCTGTACGTCGCCAATGACTTTGGCAGAAACAACCTCTACGAGAATCTCAACGGCCGTTTCATCGACATCGCTGCTTCGGCAAACGTTGAAGATATGGCTGGCGGCATGTCTGCCGTTTGGAGCGACGTTAATCGCGACGGCTACGCCGACATCTATGTAGGCAACATGTTTTCTGCCGCTGGCAACCGAGTCACGTTTCAGCGTCAATTTACAGACCGGCATTCGGACGCATCGGCCGGAATGCAGCGAATGGCGCGAGGGAACACTCTATTCGCATCGAACGGAAACGGCACGTTTCGCGACATCAGCGAAACGGCTGGCGTAACCATGGGCCGATGGGCTTGGGGATCTCGATTTGCCGACCTGAATAATGATGGCTGGGACGATATTCTTGTCGCGAACGGATATTTTACAAACGACAACTCAAACGACTTGTGAAGTTTCTTCTGGCGACAGGTCGTGTCGCAATCCCCAGCGAATGCTTCCGATTCGATTTCCGAATACGGCAAATCGTGGACAGAGATCATCAAGCTCGTGCGTAGCGGAACATCGTGGTCAGGCCGGGAGCGGAATTGTGTTTACTTGAATGTCGGCGGCGATGAATCCAAGTCTCTAAGTCGCTTCGCGAACATCTCATCCGTTTCAGGATTCGATTTTTCGGACGACGCCAGAGCGATCGCGATTACGGACTGGGACTTGGACGGAGATTTGGATATTTGGGTTCGTAATCGAACGGCTCCGCGAGTTCGACTTTTAAGAAATGACTGCTCGAATCCAGCTCATTCAGTTGTCGTTCGACTTCGCGGAACGCTTTGCCATGCCGATGCGATCGGTGCCGTTGCTCAGTTTAAGACGTCAACGGCGCGTCCCGTGACGCAATCCGTTCACGCTGGCGACGCGTTTATTTCACAGTCCAGCAGCTGGCTACACTTCGGAACGGAAAAAGACGCAATTGGCGAAATCGAAGTCCTGTGGCCCGGAGGAAAGAAAGAACGATTCGCCGGAATCCAATCGGGAAAACGTTATGAGCTCGTGCAGGGGACTGGAAAAACTGCTGAGTTAGCCGATCCGCAGGACGCACCTAAGCTGGCGGATGCCACACAACAGCCTCTTCCATCTACCGCTGTCGCTCGAATCGTATTACAAGCTCGACTATCTTTTCCGCCTCTAGTCAGCGCATCACCAAACAGCGAGTTGGGTGAAGAAAAGGGCACAATTAGAATCGATCCTGCCAAGGCAACGTTACTGACAGTTTGGACAAGTACTTGTCCAAACTGTTTGTCCGAACTAAATAGCTACGTCGAATCGGCCGACCGAATTAAGTCGCACGGCTTGCAGATCATTGGGATAAACATCGACAACCTGCAAGGCGGTGGCACGTCGAGCGTTGATCTTCAGTCGTTTGAACCGAACTTGTGTCACCAAACGACCGAAGAATCGCTCACTGCCCTCACATATCTGCAACAGGCTCTTTTCGATAAGTATCCGCCGTTCGTCGTTCCGTGGAGTTTCCTTCTCGACAGCGAAGGAAATATCGGATTGATGTATCGAGGCACCGTGAAGCTTGAAGACGTGTTCAACGATATGTCGTTGCTGACGGCGTCTAGCGCGGATCTGCGAAATCTGGCTTCGCCGTTTGCTGGCAGCTGGTTCACGAAGCCCGTTACGCAGTCGGAATTCATCGAGTACGTCGCGAAGCGTCTGTACTCGCAAGATCAAGCATTGGGAGTGCACTACTTTGAACATGCAATACGAACCGAACCGGACCAAACTAGAAGACAGCACCTTAGAAGCCAGCTGGTGACAACTCATCGAAAGCTTGCACGCGACGCCGCAACAGTGGGCGATTTCGATTCGGCAGTTTCCCACTACAGGCGTGCCATTGAACTTGGAAACCGCCAAGAGCAAATCACAGCGAACTACGAACTCGGCCTAATGTTTGCCAGCAACAGCGATTTCACAAACGCAGAGACACATTTGCTCGAAACGCTTCGACTTCAGCCTCAGCATTCAAACGCTCGGCAGAATCTAGAAAAAGTCCGCCAACAAATGAACAGCAGACAATAAGAAGGGCCGCTCTAATGAACAAAGCCGACCGACGCGACGGCCGACCGGCTTTGTTTTCACTCTTCGCTTGTTCGGAACCACCTATCGACGTCGTCGCAGCGAGCAAACGCCGAGCAACGCAAAGCCAAGCAAGGCGATACTGGACGGTTCTGGAACAGCGGCTGGCGGTCGCGGCCCCTGTTCATAACCAGCGTCTGCGAACGCACGCACGAAGTCAGAACTGTTGAACAAGTTGTCGCCGTCCCAATCTCCTTCGGCCCAACCAGCAGGCTGGCCACTTTCGTATTTGCCGACGGAGAACACCGCCACAAAGTCCGTGCTGTTGAACTCGCCGTCAAGATTCGAATCGCCGAAGTACGTGTTCATGAGATCTCGAACCCAAACGTCACGATCTGCCTGAGTCAGTTGGCCATCGTTATCAAGGTCGAACGCCGCATCGTTCTGATTCGCGTTGACCAAAGCTGACAGAGCGTCGATATCGGCTGCATCGCAAACTCCGTCGTTGTTCAGGTCACACGGTTCTCCACCACCTGCATCGGTTATGAAGTTGAACTGGTACTGCCGACCATTCGCACCTGATGTGTGCGTTTGAAGACCGTTTAGCTCTAAGCCTTCTTCGACTTCGCCTAAGTCATCCGGAGCATAAAAGCTGGTATCGACGTTGTACTGCACCATACCCGTTCCACCGTTGCCGGCAAACGAAACGACACCTCCGTTTGAATCGTCTAAGTCATCTTGCCATTGAAGCATAGCTGGGTGGTAAAAGCTTCCGTCATCGGGGATCTCCATGCTGCTCCAATCAAACGACTGTTCACCTGGAACCTCAGGTTTGTGATGTGGTCCTACTTCAAAGATCGAGAAAATTCCCTCACCGCCGTCTAGACTTCCATCTTCCTGTTTCACAATGATCGGTACAAAGTTGTACAAACCATCTTCCACTTCAGCCGATCGATTGTCGGCAGTGTAATAGTTGACTGTTTCAACCTTTTCGCCAGCTGGAATGCTGTGCCCATGCATTACGGTAAGTCCAGACCAGCCATCAACGTTGCCGCCATTGTGAACATTGTCAGTACCCACAAGGCCGGGCGTTGGTGGCGGAGGCGGTGGCAGCTCAAACGGATCGCAACTGTCGTCACAGTTGCTCATCCCAAAGTTGATTTTGTAGTCTCGCCCCCCGAAAGCAGACCGATGAGTGGTTAAGCCGTTTAGTTCTAATCCAGCTTCAACTTCGCCAAGGTCGTCTGGCGCGTAAAAAGTGGAATCGACGTTGTATTGGACCATTCCGGTTCCACCTGACCCAGCGAACGAAACAATTCCGCCAGCAGCATCATCAACTTCCGTTTGCCATTGGAGAAAACCGGGATGGTAGAAAGCGTCGTCGTTGGGGATGGGACTACTGCCCCAATCAAACGTGTGCAGGCCCAGGTCGTCTGGGGTGTGGACAGGGCCAACCTCGTAAATGGAGAACGTCCCATCACCGTCTAGTCTGCTGCCGCCTTCTTGTTTGACAATGAGTGGGGCGACGTAATGGAAATCGACATCAATAAAACGGTCGTCAGCTGCATAGTACGAAACAGTGTCAACAGTTTCGCCGGCGGGCAAGACTTCGGCGTGCATCACCGAGATCCCGGACCAACCGTCAACCGACCCACCGTTTTCCAGTGGCAACGGCGAACCAACTTGCGCATTTGCGATTTGAACGATGAGCATTGCGCAGCAGCTCAACGTCAACAATCTAAACTTTCTCACCTGAAACTCCTCGTGACATAACTAAAAGACAACTCATCACACTATAGTTCGATCCCTGATTCTCGACAATTACAAACGGTTCATTGCACAAGCAGACGCGATAAAGGGCTTAAACAGAATCTCGCAAGACTGGTTCAGCAAAATCGTAGGAAAGTTTGCTACTTGGCGTGTCGCCGTTCGCTGTACCGGCGCTGCTGATCGGTCAGTTCTTTGGCCTCGCGGATTTTTCCCTGCGCTTTGGCGATTTCAATTGCCTCGCTACTGACAGCGTCTGCTTTGTCGAACTGCCCCGTTTCCGCGTAGGCGGCGACAAGAGTACCGAGAATCGCAGGGTTTCGCCGAGCCCCTATTTCCACAGCTCGCTCGGCGAGTTTAACTGCATCCGATCCGTTTCGAAGACTGACGTTTTTGCACGTTGCCAAAACCCAGGCGAGATTGTTTAACGCAGTTATGCTGTTCGGACTCCGCCGGATCGCCTCACTATAGAGTTGAATTGCCTGGTCGTAGCGGCCTTCTTTTTCTCGTTGCATTGCCATAGCATTCTCAGCGCCGACAAACGATGGCTCCATTCGCCGGACCACGCTCAAATGTTCATTAGCCTTTTCGACATCCCCCTTGTTGTAGAATGCCATTCCCAATCGGACGATAGCAGGCAATAGCATGCTCTTTCGTGTTGTCCCGATTCGTCGCACGAAGTCATCCGCCTCTTCCAGCAGCCCATGCTCGACGAGCAAATCCAGAAGAGGCACATGCGATGTTCGGTTGATTGGTTCGTGCCAACGCCCAGCAAACGGAACGCTTTGCTCGCGTCGGGCTTCTCGAGCGACTGTTGCCACACTCGCGTCCGCCAAGACTTGAGAAGCAGCGACCGCCCCTTTGTACAGGGCGACAAGACGCCCCTCCGAATCGATAAGGACGCTCATCGGCACCGGCAATGCCAGATGCAAATCGAACATGTGGTTGTT
>JAGQPC010001027.1 GCA_020426925.1 Planctomycetales bacterium
ATATGGATTCGGTTTGTTCATCGCCGAATTATAGCAAGTGTGCGCGAAGTTGGGTCGCTAGTTGCTCAACGCCAATCTTGCGGATCTGAATTCAGAAACGGCCTCGCGCACTTCGTCGGGAAGGTGTCGTTCAAAGGGAAACGTGCGCGAGGCCGATCGGTCGTGGACAATGGAGTCCACCCAACGTCTGGGGATCTGACGTTTTTCCGATTTCTTAAATGCGGCCAGCAGAAGATCAGGGAGGTCAGCGTGAGTCTCGTCAGTGAGCTGATCTTCGTAACTGGCCGCGACGTTGCGGAGTCGGCGTTCCGAGGCGACTAACTCTCGAGCGAGTTGGAATCCCGGTTGATCGCCTTGCCGGTGAAGGCCGACGAGGAATGCCGTCGATTCGCAAAGGGGGGAAGTCTTTGCGCGCGAATCTGGCTCCGCATTTCGAATGGAGTACGCGGCGCAACGGATTCGTAGATAATCCGACCGCCACGACTTGGGAACTTCGATGTCGATAGAAAAGTGTTTAGCCCCTTCCAACGTCGTTTGAGTCGAAGGTCGCAATTTGAAATAGACCGCCGCGCCGCGGTCGAGCGTACCGCTCGCGGCTAGCAATTGCTTTTTCGGCTTGCGAGAGAATTTCAGTGTGTCCGATTCTCGGCCGCCCTTGGCCGCGTTCAGTGACGCTGTTCCGTACCCGGCCAGGTGAGAATCGGCGTTCAGGCCAACTGACGAACTGGATTCTGTTTGCGTTGATACTGATGTCGTTCCTTCGATCTCTGTGATCAATTCTGTGGTCGGTGAAAAACCGACGATGCGAGCTTTGCGTTCTGGGAATTCAATGACGTACACGAACTGAGCCAGATCTTGCGAGTATTCGAGCTGGACAAACGCAGAAATGTCCAGTTCGATTCGAAGGAGTTCCAAGTCCGATTGGGCAGCAATTTCGCCACATGGCAACGGAATGCAGGTTGCCGTGTCTTTCACGTCAAAACGGACGCAAGCATTCGATGTTGATGTCAACACAAACACGCCGATAGCGAAAAGTTGCAATGCTGATCGCACAGGATCACCTCCTTGCCTTCTAACAGGAAGTTAGACGAATCCTTCGTCAGCAGATGAGATGCTTGGTTCACCTCGGTTGAGGCCAACGGTCTTCGCTGGCCTTAGATTTCCTTTTTACGCCACCCTGGTCGCGAGTGTTCAGCAATCGTTCCTCACTTTTGATTACTGCCAATCGCTCCGATGAACGTATCGTAAGCGCGTGCGAAAATCGGTCAAGCAATTGGTCGATTTAGGATCAAGTAAGTTCGACTTGGGCAAAATCGGTAAGCTGGTCGTGCCCGTTCTTATCGGACACTTGCGCATTGCCTGGTCGAACGCAAAGTCCCGTTCGCATGCCAGCAGTTCTAGCGGCATCCAGTTCGGCGGGAACATCGCTTAAGAACAAAATCTCGCTGGGCTCGAGTTTGAACTCGTTTGCGATTTGCGTGTAGCTGTGCGCTTCTTTCTTCGAGCCAACCATTGTGTCGTAGTGGCCTTTGAACTGGTTCAGCAAATTGCCGTGAACGGTGTGGCCGAAGAATAGCAGTTGTGCTTGCACGCTGCCTGACGAATAGATACGAACGTCAAGCCCCGCTTCATTCCAAGCTTTCAGTGCAGCAGGGACATCGTCATAAACGTGAGCAAGCAACTCACCCGATTCGAATCCGCTACGCCAGATCACACCTTGAAGGCTTTTCAGTCCCGTTGCTTTGACGTCGTTATCCATCAATCGTGCGACTTCGGCGGAAACCGCTGCCTTGCGCGATTCCTCCGAGGCGTCTTGACCACACCAAGCGGCGATTGACGCGTGGCCGGCATCGTTTGCAATTTGTTCGCAGGCGAGTTGGACGTCGACGTCGTCCCATTGAGCCGCGAGAAACGAGTCTAGCTCGCGGCGTACGAACGGAAACATCTCGTCATAGACAAAGCTTACCGAGGACGTCGTGCCTTCGATGTCTAACAGAATTCCTTTGCCCGAAAACTGCATCACAGTTTTACAACCGAATCGGCGTTGTCACCTTCTGCCTGAATGTAGTTTGGCCCCCAGCAGATTGGTTCGTAGTTGGCCTGAACGCCATTGTCCACGTAGTGCGGAGTCCAGCCTGCTGGATCGAGGAACAAACGAATACAGCGAATCGTGTTGTCGCTGCACATGTTGAACCAGTGCTGAACTCCAGCAGGAACGTTGATCAAGTCACCACTCTCGACTTGTACGGCAAACACGGGGCCGTTGTCAGGGTTGATGTGAAAGATCCCTGCGCCTTTGATCGTAAAGCGAACTTCGTCTTCTGAATGCGTGTGTTCTTGGCTGAACTTTTCCAGCAGCGCGTCCAGGTTCGGAGTTTCTGGAGTGACGCTAATTACGTCGGCGGTGACGTATCCGCCTTGTTCTTTTAAACGTTCGATTTCGGGGGCGTAGGCTTCGAGCACTTCTTCGTTCGTAGAGTCTGCCGAAATGCGTCCTTCGACATCCCATTTCTCGTACCAGATGCCGAACGGTTCCAGGAACGAGCGAATTTCGTCCACATCTTCAATTCGACGGTTTTCGTCAGCAATCGTGATTAGAGCCATTTGGTTTGCCTCCGGCAGAGAGATTCGTTTGGTTCGTACGACGATTTCAAACTATCTTGACGGAATCAGGCTCAACCGACAATGGGCCGTTTTGGCCGAGGAGATTCGCTAGTTTTCCGTGCGAATGAAGCAGAAGCCGATGTTGGATTTGATGGCTTCCATTTTCGACCGGGCGAGACTTCCGATGGAATTTTGCTGATCGGCAAGAGTCGCGTACAGGTCATGAGCTTCTTGCGTGCGTCCGGCTTGTAGAAAATGTTCGGCTAGTTGCAAAGTTAGAGTGTCATGCAGGTCCGGAAAACGCTCGAGGCCGTCGCGCAACGCCGCTTCGGCTTCTTGGGGGCGGCGAGCAGCTCGCAGTGAGTTCGCCAGTCGTTCATACGCGGAGCTGAGTCGTTTCGGGCGTGGCGAATCGGTTGCCGATTCCAGGTCGATCGCTCGCGCGTAGTGTTGTGCGGCTTCGTCCGGCTTGCGTTCTTGCTCACACGTGTAGCCCATGACCAAAGCCCCCCACTCGTCATTGGTCCCGAGGCTATCTTGGCTAAGGATTGCACGAGCTTTGTCGAAGCGGCCCAGGGAATAGTGATCGAGTGCCATTGCCACTTCTTGTTCGGACGTCTGGGGGCTAATTGCAAGCAATCGCTGTTCGACTTCGCTTATTTGTTGACGCAAAAGTTGTTCACGCATCGGCAGGTTGTTGCGGACTTGGCGAAGAGTGCGTGCTTGTTCGGTGATGCCATCGTCGGGTGACGCAGGTGGTAGTTCTGCTTGAGTGCAGCCGAGTAAATTGAGACGCTGGGCGACGTCGAGAGCCGACCGCAATTGCAGGTTGCGATTGTGTGCCTGGAAGATCGTCAGTTGTCGCCGTACGACGAAATCGGTGAAGGTTGCTGGCACGATTAAAAGAATGCTGGCCGCAATTAACAAATCGAAAAATCGCAAGCCGTCACTAGTTGCATCGACCGTGGCTTCACGCTGCGAAGACTTCAGAAAGCACGACCCCATGGCAAACGGCAATTGCAGTGCGAGCATCCACCCAATTCGCACAAAGTGCCGTTGCGTTGGATCGGTGCTCAAGTCGAGTTGTGATTGCGCGACAGCGAACGTGCTGCCGACGACCACAAAACCAGTAATGACAGACAGGAGTGCCCCGGCCTCCCAGAAGCTGCGTCCAATGCGAGCGAAGTTGCGACCAATCCACCAGGAGAACGGGATGCTAAGAATTGCGTAGCAAGCGGTGACTCGGACAAGACCGAATGGAGCCATAGCAGATGGCCAAAGTCCACTTTGATGGAGTCCGCCTGTCGCCAACACTCCGATCGGCAACAGGACCGCGAGAAGTGCCAAGAGTCTCGCCCCGAATTTTATCAGATCGTTCGAAGTGTCGGTTTCATCGTTCGCCATTCCTCCAGGCTACCATACGTCGTTTGAAAACGGAACGTAGTTTCGCAAGTGGGCGAATTTGCGCGAGTGGGCGAATTTGCGCGGCTATTTTTTTTCCAGTGCCTTTTCGAACACTTCTTCAAAGCGGTCGGCTTGCAGTGCTATGTCGTAATGCTTTCGCACATAGTCGCGGCCGGACTCTTTCATTTGTTTAGCAAGAGCCGGTTCAGTTTTCAGGCGACGCACTGCCGACGCGAGTTCTTCTCCTCGACCGGGATGAAAGAAAATACCGGCTTCGGCTGCCTCGACAACTTCGCGAATGACACCATCGATTCCCAACAGAATCGGACGCCCAGCGGCCATGTAGTCGAAGACTTTATTTGGAAAAGGAGTCTTGTACTGCGGGATGTCCTTCAGCAGCGCGATGCATGCATTCGACGCGGCGAGCACGTCACCAACTTCATCCTTGGGGACCGTGCCTCCGAATGTGACGTTGGTAAGTCCCAGCTCTTTCGCTTTGGCTTCCAGACGCGGCTTTTCATTGCCCCCACCGACAAACAGATAGTGAATGTCAGGATCGTCGATGGTTTGTGTTGCTGCGTCCAGCACCGTGTCTAAATCGTTGGAAATGCCGTGTGCACCGGCGTAGGTCACAACGAATTTGTCGCCCAGGTTGAAACGTTTACGCATTATTTCGCCGCGAGACTCCGGATCAAAAAGCGTAAGATCGACTCCCATCGGTATGAACGTCACGCGCTCCGCTGGGATGCCACCTTCGATCAAGTAGTCTCGGTACGCTGGTGAATTGCCTACTAAGTGACGGCTGACTCGGTAGAAAAACCATTCGACTTTTCGGGCCGCCCAAATGATGAATTTGTTTTTCAGCACGCCCATGCCGATTGCGAACTCGGGCCATAAGTCCAAGACTTCCAAAACGAATGGTGCTCGGCGCAGCTTTGCGACCAGCCAGGTTGCGGGCAACTGAAATATCGGAGGCGTCGTTCCCATGACGATATCCGCTTTGCCGTGGCGGAACGCGAATAGCAGCGACGACGGGATA
>JAGQPC010001028.1 GCA_020426925.1 Planctomycetales bacterium
TTGCATTGACGCAAAGCGGTACAGACCAGACTGAGAAGCTCATAACCATGAATCGAATGATCGCCGAGCAGGCCGTCCATGCTGGCGAGATATTGAAACGTCTTCGCACGTTTATTGTACCGTCGAATGTGATTCGCTCCGTTTTAGACATCAACGACGTAATCGCTGAATCGTTGAAACTCACCGCATCACAAACGTGTTGCTTTGGCGCAGAAATTAGCCTCGCTCTCGCGGACAATCTTCCCAAGGTGGTTGGTGATAGAGTCCAAATCCAGCAGGTCGTCGTGAACCTATTGCTCAATGCATTCGAGTCCATGGTCAATCGAGTTCAGGAGGAACGCTTGGTGACGGTTAGCACGTGCTATCGGGAGGATTGTGTCGAAGTCGCTGTCGAGGACAATGGCGAAGGCCTATCGCCAGAATCCGCTGACACCGTGTTTGATGCGTTCGTTACAACCAAAGCGGCGGGGATGGGTTTGGGGCTGGCGATCTGCCGCTCAATCATCCATTCTCATTGCGGAGTGATCTGGGTAACACCGAATACGGACCGAGGTGCAACCTTTCATTTCAAGCTGCCTGTCGCAACAGGAGCTAACGCATAGATGTCGAATGAACCTTTCGTTTTTGTCATCGATGATGAACCAATTGTCCTTGCTTCGATCGTCGCGTTGCTAAAAGCATCGGGATTTAATGTCAATGCGTTTGCTTCAGCCGAGGAGTTTCTTGATTCGTTCGAACCGGACCAACGCGGCTGCTTGCTTCTGGACGCACGGTTGCCAGGCATGACCGGCGTCGAGCTTCAAAGAAGACTCCAATCCGACGGTGTTGACTTGCCGGTGATTCTCATGAGCGGCCATGCCAGTCATGAGGTTCATAAAATAGGAATGAGCATGGGAGCAGTCGAATTCTTAGAAAAGCCGGTTGATTCGCGGAAGCTAATCGAACTTCTCAGAAGCTCTATCGAAAACCTGTAACGGAGTGGTTCTAACAGAACCGGGGCAATCTGAGCTGCAGGAAACGGCACAGCATCCCTGCACCGCACGCGACACTTGGCCCGCGATGCCAAAAGGTTGCCTCGCCGTGTGGGTATGCCCGGTGCCACGGTTCTTGCCGAAGCAAGTGTTCGTTTACGACTGGGCCTTCGCGTCAGGTGAATTGTTGAGAGGCAACCTTTGGTTTGCGAATATTGGGCCCGACGTTTCCGTGCTGGAGCGGGGCTGTCGTCCGTGGCTCTCGTCGCCACCTTTCGATCACGGCAAATTCATTGTGATGGACGGCCTCTGGTCGCTCGTCGGCTCCGCCAGCTGGGCCCCCGGAGTCTGCGGCTCAATTTAAAGTTGAACCTGGAATGCTATAGCCGAGTGTTGGCCGCATCGCTCACCGATTTGGCCCACTCCAAATAGCAGCACTCGCGCCCCGTCACACTCGCCGATGGCGACACCATGCAGCGCGAGTTTAAGACCGTCGATCGTACTCTTCTCATTCTTCTATTCCGCGGACATCATTTTCTTCTGAAGTGGCTGCGCATGCTTCCATCGAGCGGCAAGCAAGACTGTTCGGCGATGTTGGAAATCGCGAATCCACGTCTTGTCTTGCCAACAGGTAGGTTGTACGATCATGGAAGTTCGGATGACTAGTTGAACAGCAACTTGGCTATGCCAAGTGGTTCGTTAAAAAGTAAACCGATGTGGCGGGACGCTCGTGAGTGTTCTACTACATCGGTTTTTTTATGCGCTTATCGACAGCACGCTTAGCAACGGAGCAATGGACGCAATGGCCACTAACGAAGAAACTCGACTGAATTCAGTCGTTGATACGGTGGTTGATGGAGTCATTACGATCGACGATCGAGGGATCATCCACTCCTTTAACGCTGCCGCAACAAGAATATTTGGTTACATGGCAGATGAAGTCATTGGTACAGACGCTGCAATACTACTTCCCGCGTCATCCAAGGACCAACATGACGGCTACCTGGTGTCTATGGAATCCGGCATCAAGGAAAATGTTAGCATTGCCCACGAAGCGGTTGGACAAAGGAAAGACGGATCATTGTTCTCAATGGGTTTTGGGGTGAGTGCATTCAGCCACGGCGATCGGAAGTGGTTCACTGGAATCGTCCACGATTTGACCGAACAGAAACCCGCCGAAGAGCAAGCCATGCAGTCCGAACGGCTCGCCGCTATCGGCCAAATGATCACCGTTGTGACACACGAAAGCCGCAACGCGCTCCAGCTCAGCCAGGCCAATCTTGAAATGCTGGTTGACGAACTTGAGGAACTACAGAAGAGTAACTCGGCCTTGACCAGCCGGATTGCTGAAGCACTTAGTTTCACCGAGCGAATCCAAATGGCACAGAATCGCCTACAACGTTTGTTTAATGAACTTCGCGACTTTGCCGCTCCGATTAGGCTTGACCACGAGATTTACAACCTAGGGTCACTCGTTGGCCTAGTGCTCAACGAATTGTCCAGCCTGCTTACTGACAGGCAAATCCGGCTATGTCAGCAAGCAAATGGCGTCAATCTGCGGTGCGCGGTCGATCCGTTTCGGATGCATCAGGTCTTCCGCAACATTTTGGAGAACTCGATCGCGGCATGTCCCGATCCTGTGAAACTCACCGTCGCTTGGTCACCGTCGCACTTGAATGGCACGCCTGCCCTGCAAGTCACTTTGCGCGACAATGGGCCCGGATTGACAGCGGAGCAAAAGCAAAAGTGCTTCGAACCGTTTTTCACGACCAGAAAGGGTGGCACGGGACTCGGCTTGGCCATTACGCGCCGCATTGTCGAAGCCCATGGCGGCCACATCGCCGCCCAAGGTGACGGCGGCAGTGGAGCAGAATTCGTAATCAGCCTGCCGCGAGAAACAGCGTCCATTTGACCGCCGAAGTAAGGAGTAACCGGATGTCGACCGCCACCAATACCAAACCCGCCCCGAAAACGTTGACCGACAAGTGCGTTGTCGACGCGTGTGTACTACAACGGATTGAACGCTGCGATTACCGCTTCGTATTCAACAAGATCACCTGGCACTACGAGGCAGGTTCCTTGATTCTGTCCGGCTGCTTGCCAACTTACTACCTCAAGCAAGTTCTCCAGGAAACGGTGCGGGGAATTGACCACGTTGAGCAGATTCACAACGATGTAGAAGTGGTATCACCATCGGACTAAGCAGCACAATCCCTAAGTGAACAACCTTGCACCGCTCCGATTCGAGACGCTCAATGACAAGCTGGACGGCCAACGAAGGGTCTCCGTTTCCGCTGGGTGCGACCTGGATTAGCAGTCAGCAGGCGTACAACTTTGCGCTTTATTCAAAACATGCGCACGCTGTGACATTGTTACTCTACCGCGAAGACAATCTCGACAGTCCGGCCTTTCAGTATTCATTCGACTTCTTAGAAAACAAGTCCGGGCCGATTTGGCATTGCCGGATTCCAATGGCCAAGACAAATAACGCCCGATTGTATGCCTATCGTATTGACGGTCCCGCACCGCGGCAAGGATTTGGTTGGCATGCATTTGAACCTGAAAAATTGTTGCTCGACCCATACGCCCGCGACGTTTTCTTTCCGGAAAATTTCGACCGTGAGGCGGCATGCCGACCAGGCTCGAACGAGGGCAAGGCGCCGTTGGGCGTGTTGGGCGCTGTCGAATGTGTATTCGATTGGGATGACGACCAACCGGTTAGACACGAGCACGACCTGATCATCTACGAAACGCACATTCGTGGCTTCACACAACGTGACAATTCAGGCGTCACGCCAGCGAAGCGTGGCACTTTCGCCGGGCTGGTCGAAAAGATCCCATATCTCAAAGAGCTTGGTGTGACCGCAGTTGAAGTGATGCCGATCTTCCAGTTCGACCCCCAAGACGCGAATTACTGGGGCTACATGCCGCTTAATTTCTTTGCTCCGCACGAGACCTACACAGTGAGCCGCGACCGTTGCCTTCCCGAGAACGAATTCCGCGAAATGGTCAAGGCCTTGCACGACGCAGAAATCGAAGTGATTCTCGACGTCGTCTACAACCATACGGCGGAGGGTGGTGATCGAGGTGCAACGCTTGGCTGGCGTGGTCTCGACAACCGCAGCTCGTACCGACTCTCGCACACAGACCGACAACACTACGAGAACGTTACCGGCACCGGTAACACGGTCGCCATCGATCAGCCGGCAACGCTCGATCTTGTGTTGTCGAGTCTGCGCTACTGGGCTGAGGAGATGCACGTCGATGGATTTCGCTTCGATCTG
>JAGQPC010001029.1 GCA_020426925.1 Planctomycetales bacterium
TCGGTAGCAGCAGTATCAAAATCGAGCCGGCAAAAATCACGATTGCCTCAACTCAAATTGCAATTCAGGGCCAAGGGAAAATCGACGCGAAGGCCCCGATGATTTCGCAAGCGGCCGACGCGCAATTGCAGTTAAAAGGCGGTATCGTCCAGATCAACTAGACGCTTGGTCGGCGAGCCAAAAACGGAGCACATATCATGCAGCTTATTTTACGGATAACAAACGGCAGTTCTGCAGGAAAGAAGCTACTGCTACGACAAGATCAAGTTGCAAAAGTTGGCAGTACCGATTGGTCAGATTTCTGTGTGCCGGACGATTCGTCACTTGCGGAATTCCATTTCGAAGTCAGCTGCACACCACGCTCGTGCATGGTTGTCGATCGAGACAACAATGGCGTCAAGCTAGACGGTAAGCAAGTGACGGAGTCTGAGCTAAAAGACGGGCAGATTCTTGAAGCCGGCCAAACAACGTTTGCGGTTCAGGTTGTCGGCGCGTCGACGTGCTGTGGGGCAGACGAAACACACGGCAATGCTGTTGACAACGATGCACATCAGGAGCTTTCAGATGCGAATGCAATCGCTGACGATGCTGCACTGCAGCGACCTACTAGCTTGACTGACTATTGCGAATCACTTCACTTGAGCGACGAAGCTAAGGCTTTGGCTTCTCAGATCGCGGCGCAGTCGCCGCTTGAATATCTCGATGTTCTGAAACAGAACGGTCTGACAGCCGATGCGTTGTGCGTAACGGCTGCTTCGCTTCCACCCGTCGCAGCGGTTCGTTGGGGCGAGGAATGTCTACGCTTGAACGATCGGTCGCTTACCGAAGGCGAAGCGAAATCCGCCGAAGCCGTCCAGGCGTGGTTGGAAGAACCATCGGATGAAAACGGGCGCGAGGCAGAATCGGCAGCCTCGTCGACAGACTTTGAAGGTGCCTACAGTTGGCTAGCGATGGCAGCGTTTTGGAGCGGCGAAAGCATCGCACCTGCCGGACAAGCGTCCGTCGCACCACCGTGGTTCCTCGCTGCTAAAGGAGTCGTCGCCGCGATGACGCTAGACGCGACAAGTAATCCGGACCAAGCCGATGCCAAGTACGCGCAATTCCTCGAAAGAGCGAACGCATTCCTTCTAGCTACAGCAGAATAACGACTCGGAGATTCAAGCATGAAACCAGCGGCGCGAGTCGGAGACCAGGTTTTGCAGTCTGGACCACATTGTCACGCTCCAATTCATCCGGCTGCTCCGACACCAACGCCCGTTCCGCATCCACCGCTACCGCTTGCAATCGTCAAGGGGCAGCCCACGGTTCTCATTGGCGGAGCACCTGCAGCGAGAGTTACTGACACGACTGCACCATGTTCGTTACCTAGCTGCGTGCCGGCTGGTCCCGGAATGGTTCAGCTTGGTTCTGGAACTGTCTTGATCGGAGGCATGCCTGCCGCGCGAGTGGGAGACATGACAATGCACTCCAGTTGTGTAGGCCCGATTCCCATGCCCAACGGAACCGTCATGCCTCCAGGGTGCCCGACAGTCTTGATCGGCGGCTAGACGAGCATTTTACTCGCGTGTCGCGTCGTCCTACACAAGGACGTGTTCAGCCTAAGTAACAGTTGAACCGCATTCCGCAGTAGACACCACGTCGGCGTCACGATCTGGTTAGAATGTGGTCTTGATGACCGGATTCAATCTTCACTTCGCCGTTAACTCCGTTCACGCTTGCCAGATGAGCATGCGTGAGAAGACCGAATAGGGCAACGCATATGCGATTAGTTTCGATTTGCTTTTTATTGCTTGTGATCAGTCCGACCGTCGCATCCGATGCGGTACCGGCGCCGCCACAGCAAGCTCCGATTGCTCTTGTGGGCGCGACAATACATCCGATATCGACCTCAGCGATTGACAACGGAACGATTTTGTTCGCTGACGGGAAGATCACTGCAGTTGGTCAAGACATTGAGATTTCGCCCAATACTAAACAGATCGACGTCGCTGGAAAACACGTTTATCCAGGTCTGTTCAATGCAGGCGGTCAGCTAGGGCTTGTCGAAATTGATTCCACGAGCGCGACGTTGGACTACTCCGAATTGGGTTCGCTAAATCCAAATCTTCGAGCGGAAACGGCCGTCAACCCAGACAGTGAAATCATCCCCGTTACTCGGTCAAACGGAGTATTGTTTGCACTATCTACGCCGACAGGTGGACTCGTTTCAGGCACATCTGCTGTGCTGCAGCTGGACGGTTGGACGTGGGAAGACCTCACGCTGAAATCATATGCTGGGATGCATGTGCAATGGCCGAATGTCGGTGGAGGCGGTGAAAACTCAAGTCGTCGCGAGCCGTTGATTGAACTTCAAAAATTGATCGACGACACACGAGCGTACGACAAAGCTCGCCAAGCAAATAGCGACAAGCACGAAACTGATCTTAGACTTGAGGCGATGCTCGATGTCATTCGAGGCGAAGTCCCAATCGTGGCGCACGCCGATCGATCCGAGCAGATCCAATCTGCCGTTGCGTTCGCCGCGAGAAACAAGATTCGATTGATCATCAGCGGCGGATACGACGCGGAATCGTGCGCTGCCCTCTTAAGAAAGCATCGAGTTCCGATAATCGTCACAAGCGTGTATCGTTTGCCAGCTCGTCGGTCATCACCGTTTGACGAGGCGTACACACTTCCGGCTCGTTTAAAAAAAGCCAACGTCGATTTTTGTATCGCTGGCATTGACCGATTCGGCACATCAAATCTGCGTAATCTGCCGTACAACGCAGCTACCGCGGTCGCCTACGGTCTAC
>JAGQPC010001030.1 GCA_020426925.1 Planctomycetales bacterium
TTTTCTTGCATCTCGCGTCCAGCGAACATGTCGGCTTCCGGCCGCAGGACGCGGCGACGAGTACCTTTAATGGGACGAGTTTCAACGTGATTGTCGACAACTCTCAGAAATCGCTCGGGCGACGCACTGACAATCTGAAATTCGCCGATATCAAAATATCCCGCGAACGTTGCCGGATTGCGTTCTCGAAGCCGTTCGTACAGCACGCGCGAATCCGACATTGCCGGATAGACAAGGCGCTGAGCAAGATTTACTTGAAACGCGTCGCCAGCATGAATGTAGTCGACCACTTGTCGCACGGCGTGCAGATATCCGTCGGGCGAAAAGTTGCTCTTCAGTCCTGAAAGCCGGTCGACATCGAACTGCTTTCCACTCAGTTTCACCGGCAAGTCTATTGCGTGATCGTTTTCCACGCTATCTGAAACAGGTTCCAGCAACCACTCGCGGAACTGATCGGCTCGGCGTCGCGCGTGATCGACCGATCGCGTTTTAGATTCGGCCGAAAAACCTTGCGAGATAATCCACGATTCACCAGTCTGGTGATCGAACACAACAACAACGTCATACAGTCCGATTGCCAAGATCGGGACATTAAAATCGTCGTACCGGCAATCCGGAATCGCTTCGAGTGTTTTCGATAAACCGTATGACAACATCCCGGCGGCGCCGCCTTGAAAAGGCGGCAAACCCGGAATCGTTTTCGACGAATAGCATTCGAGTCGTCGTTTTACAGAGTGCAAGGCGTTTGCCTCACCTTGCGACGAGAACGAAAGGAACTCAAACGGATCGGCCGTGACGTACGAGAATCGGCCAAGTTGCGAGTGCGGTAGCGCGCTGTCCAAAAACAAACAATGCGGCTTGTTGCTCAGCCGCCTAAACACGTCGATCGAGGTTAGTTCGCTCGGCAACGACTCAATGTGTGGAATGGAATCGATGGTCACAGATTTGCACCGCGTCAGTTCGATGTCTTCATGCAACTCGTTTGTCGTCCCGCCTTCAGGCGAAAACCTAGCACACACCACATTCCGCCTAATGGCGGGACGACGAACACAAGATCCGCTGTCTAACTGCTACGGTGCGCGTTTGGCTCGGTGACTTTTCTCATCGACTGTCAGCATGCCCCAATCGAGTGCTTCATCTTGACGGTATTGTTTGCCAAGCGTCAGCGCTGTCACTGCCTTTGCCATTTCGTATCCCAAATAAAAAGCGTGACCGGCAGACATGTTTTGCGGCTCCGTAGCCAAAAGCCGATCAAACAACTCGAACGGGTCGTCCTCTTGAAAATAATGTTCGCCATTCATGATGTGAAGTTTGCCAAGTTCTGCAAAGACCCGATAATTCGGGTCTTTCAATTCCGAATGCAACGCATCCAATTCCGACTGCGTTTTTGGCAGCAACTTTGGATCTCGCAACATCACCAGATTCGGTTCGATGTGCTTTGGAATGGTGCCGCGCGATACGGCGTAGTGCATGAGTCGGCGAGCTAGATCGCATTCGCGGACGCTGCTGCGAGCCCAGTTAATCACCTCGGTCGTGAGTACGCTGCCGATGCGCAGCTCTGCACAGATTCCAAGCAGCAGCACGTTTACACCTGCGGAATCAGCGTCGGTGAGCTCGGAAAGGTTGCCGATGCCCATCATGATCGCAGTGTCAGGATACCGTTTCCGTACGTCGTGGAAACGAACCACGCTTTCCGTGAACCCAAAACCGATCGGCTCAAGAATTGGATCGATTCGATACGGCACGTTCGCCTTGTCAAGTGTTTCAATGGTCTCGTCAAAACCGGCCAGCGATTTCGATTCATCTGGTATCGCGACGACTTCGCAGCCCCAGTCACAAGCGGCGTCTCGATTCGAGGAATTGACCGAAAGCACTAGCTCTGCACCCGCGCCAACAGCTTCCGCGGTTTCCTGGGGCTCGAAACTGTCGATCGACACTCGCAGCCCGAGGTCTCGCACCGCACGCACACACTCGCCGACTTTCGACCAACGCTCGCCAGGATCGCAGCCGATGTCAATAACGTCTGCTCCATCGGCGGCATAGCGTTTCGTCGTTTCGAGGATCGATTCCAACGACATTCGCGGAGCGTGATTGATTTCGGCGATGATTTCAATCGAATAGTCGCCGTATCCGTCGCGTGAGGAAGCGTCTTTGCCTGTCAGCATCGCCTCGATTAGCTGAAAATCGCGAGGCCCTACGTAAACGGGCAACTTGGTCACTTCATGAATAGCTGACAAGTCTGTGTCACAATGACCCGGAAGCAGTAGAGCGGTCGCCTCCGGTGGAATTGCCAACCGGGGCGCGATCCACTTCGGAGTAAGCAAAGCCGCGACCGAAATCGGCAGTACGTCAATGCTGTAACGAAATCCCAGTTCTTTTGCGAGCTTTGCGACATAGTCGTGGAGCCCGCGTGCGGCCAGTTTCCCGGTGACCAAATGAAAATGCTGATCAGGCAGACGCAGCTTCGAAATGGGCGGCGGTGTTTTCATTAAGTCGTCAGCACGGGAGTTACGGCTGATTGATTTCGCCTCGATAGCCACCATTGACGCATATAGTTTGACCGGTCACAAACGCTGCATCTGGCGAGACGACAAAGCAAACAGCTCTGGCGACGTCTTCCGAAGTGCCCCACCGATCGAGCAAGGCTTCCTTCTGCGCGCGTTTGTCCCAATATTCCGGAGCGTCATCGCCCCATTTTGTTTTGATCCACCCGGGTGCCACGCAGTTGACTCGGACATTCGGTGCAAGCGATCTCGCCAGGCTTGCAGTAAACGCCATGATCGCGCCCTTTGCTGCCGAGAACATTTCTCCGCTGTCGCCCGACATTCCAACAGCGGCTTGGTCCCAGCCAATATTCACGATCGATGGCAAAGTGCCTTCTTCGCGTTCGGTGGCGGCCATCCGCTTGCCGACCTCACGACTCAAAGCAATCGTACCCTGCACATCAACTTGCAGCAGTCGCTTTAACTTTTCATCAAACGACCAGTTCGCGGCGTCGCCGGTCAGTACATCGGCTCCCGCGTTATTAACCCAAATGTCGATTGAGGTTGCACATTCGCTTGCGACTTGCCAACAATCATCCACAAATTGGAGCCTGCCTTCGGCGTCGGCAATGTCACAAAGGAGTACTGTTGATTGACGCTCGCGCTGGCGAACCAACTCCGCGGTTTCTTCGGCTCCCGATCGATTGCTTGACGCGTGAACGATGACGTTGGCGCCACGTAAAGCCAATTCCAATGCGATGGCTCGCCCGATCCCGCTGGACGCTCCGGTGAC
>JAGQPC010001031.1 GCA_020426925.1 Planctomycetales bacterium
GTACGCGTGCTCGATTTGGCCGACCGGATCATTGGTGATGTCTTCGTACCGCAAGTCGACAATGTCGTGATCAGAGATTTCGCGACGATCACGCTCAAATGCCGCGTACATTCGCTGAAAGGTGTCGATAATCAGCGATTCGATTTCGTGTTTGCGAAGTTGCAGGCCCTGAGCTTCGTCGAGTTCGCTCCAAAGCTTCAAAGTCGACGGATAGACCGAATGAGGATTTCGCACGATGTGGACGAATTTTGCGTTCGGATAAATCTGCCGCAGCAGTCCAACTCGAGCCGTATGAGTCGGCGATTTCAGAATCAATCGCTTGCCGGTACTTAACGTCACTCGCCGCAAGAACAAATCAAGTCCCCGCTTCCATTCGTCGACTTCCGAATCCGACAATCCATCGAAGTCGAGCCATTCTTGATAGGTGTCTCCGAACTCAGGAAACGCGATGCGAAAATAGGGCGATCGGATCCCCATTGCACACAACGCGAACTCATCCTCCTGCGGCGCATTCCAGCCAACTTTGACGTTATCCATCGGCCGCTTGCTGGGCATGATGAACCACAGAAGTCGCGGTATCCATTGCTCCGTAATCAAAAAGTGATTCGCCGCGAAACACTGATACGTCGTTGGCGTGGCAAACCGATCGTCGCACGAAAGCAACTCGTGAACGTATGTCGTGCCCGAACGCCAATGCCCAACAATAAAAATCGGATCGGCAAGCAACTCTGTCTGATCGAGCTTGCGGCCTTTGACAGCATGCTCCAGAAAGCTTGCTGCTGTGTTGAATGCAGTCGCTGAAGTGATAGTAGCGGCCAATCCCAATCGCACCGGATGAACGCGGAATCGATTCTTCTGCAACAACGACCACCAATCTCCGAACCGCATGCCATGCCAGAATCGAGGAGCCCAAGCGGGATAGGTCGACTTCGGTCGTTTGTAGGTTGTTGCTTGCGACACTTGATAGCGAGTTTTCTTGGTGCTGGAAGATGTTTATGTCGGATGAGTGCGTGAAACTGAAAGCGACCTGGACAGTGCAGAAATGATGAAGTACTCTCCGCCCCCGATCGGATGAGGCTTTTTCATCTGTTTCCATTTGACTCTTTCGCAACATCCTTCAGTCTTAAGCACCGAACCGTTTATGACAAGGCTAGGCCGCATCCGCGAATTCTTGCTGCCGATTGGAATCATCGCCTGTTTGATGGTGATTCTGATGCCGCTACCTGCGGTGCTGATGGACTTTCTGCTGGTGGCAAATATTGCTATCAGCGTGATTGTGCTCATGACGGCGGTCTACGTAAAGTCTCCGTTGGAATTCAGTATATTTCCGACAGTGCTCTTGGCGACGACCGTTTCGCGGCTGGTGCTAAATATCGCGACGACCCGCCTGATTTTGACACAAGCGGCTACCGAAGGCATGAACGCTGCCGGTGGTGTGATTCAAAGCTTTGGCCAATTCGTCACGGGCAACCAGATCATGGTTGGCGTTGTGATTTTCTCGATTATTGCCGTTGTTCAGTTCGTTGTAATCACGAAAGGTGCAACGCGAATCAGTGAAGTTGGAGCTCGGTTCATGCTCGATGGTATGCCGGGTCGTCAAATGGCGATCGATGCCGACTTGGCAGCCGGCGCGATTGACGAAGCGGAAGCTCGTCGACGCCGGTCCGAAATAGTCGAGCAAGCCGATTTCTATGGAGCGATGGATGGTGCCAGCAAATTCGTACGCGGCGACGCCATTGCGAGTGTGTTCATCACGGCTATCAATATCGTCGGCGGATTGGTCATCGGCATCATTAGTTATCACATGTCGCCGATCGACGCAGCGGAAGTCTTTACGAAACTGACGATCGGCGATGGGCTCGTAAGCCAAGTTCCTGCGCTGCTCGTTTCGCTAGCCGCTGGCACGTTGGTAACGCGAAGCACAAAAAGCACCAACCTACCGGTTGCGTTCTTGAATCAGATATTCGCAAAGTCGGAAGTGCTGGCAATCGCGGGTGGATTCTTGATCTTGCTGATCATGACCAGTCTGCCAAAGGTGCCGCTGCTGATGCTAGGTTCCAGCTGTGCCGGCGTTGCGTTTGTTCTTTCGCGAAACGAAAAGGCGACGCCTGACCAGGCTCGCGCCGCCGTACCAAACACAAACGAACCAAAACCAAAACCGGAGCACACGGAACGCGCGGAACCTCGGATCGAGGAATTCCTGACTGTCGATCCAATCGAAGTTGAGCTTGGTATCAATTTGCTAGGCCTAGCCGATCCGAAACGAGGCGGCGGTCTTTTGGGAAAAATCACAAAGCTCCGACAGAGCGTCGCGCACGACATGGGAATCGTGCTGCCAAAGGTCAGGATTCGCGACAACCTGAAGCTCGAAGAAAACACGTATCGGATCAGCATCAACGGGTCCGTCGTTACATCAGCCCACGTTGTGCCTACGAAGTACTATGCGGTGCCGCAGCGGACCGATCACGACATCGTCGGCCGTGAAGTGAAACATCCACTGTTCAACAACTCGATTTATGAAGTCACCATCGACGAACGAGCCGATGCGGAATCGGCCGGAGCCGCGATTCTCGATGCTTCAACGCTGCTGCTTCGACATCTCCACAAGACGGTTACTCAGTTCGCCGATGAGCTATTAACACGAGACGCGACCCGGCACTTGTTGGATGAGTTGAAAAAGACTTCACCGGCGATCGTCGATGAGCTCGTGCCAGGCCAGCTGACGATCGGCAAAGTTCAGCACGTGCTGCAGCAACTTTTGATTGAGCACATTCCCATTCGCCAGCTGAGCACGATTCTGGAGACGCTTGGCGATCACGCGCACGGCGAGCCCGAAGCTGGCCAATTGGTTGAACAAGTAAGACAGCGTCTCGGCCGCACCATCAGTCAACGATTTCGAGACGACGACGGGCGTCTGCATGTAGTCACACTCGATCCGGGCCTGGAAGGTCGAATTCGGCACGCGTGCACATTCGACAAACATGCTGGAATCGTCTGCCGATTCACTGCCGAACAACGTCGAGCATTCTACCGCTCGGTTCGGTCAGAGCTAAAAGGACTGGTCGCAGAACAGCATCGATTGATACTGCTCGTCAATGCAAACATCCGAGCGGAAGCCCGCACGATTCTGGAAAGTGAATTCCCGGACGTAATCGTGCTTAGTTACTCAGAGATCTCTCCCGATACGCGTGTCGTTTCGATGGGGATCGTGGAAGACATCAATGTTTAGCCGATACACAAAAAGGCTTTTGAATTGAATAGTCCATATCAAACATTGCGATCCGCTGCCGAAGAAGACTTTGGAATTCGGCAAAGGGGTGTCGCCTGGCATGAGGATTACGGGTTGGACCTACAGGAATCGTCATCGTGGGTTCCTCCGGTGGACCATGGTGACTTTCGCCGCCGCGCACTCCAATCGATTCACGACGACGGCGCAGATGCCCATTCGATTCTGGACGGCCTGTGCCAATCGGTAAACAACTTATCATCGTTGCCCGAAGCCTATTTCCACGTGCTGACTCGATTGCTCGATCGAGGCGTCCATGAATCGGTTGCACGCGACCTCATCCACGACGTGCACGAAGTAGCGTCGCCCGCGGACATGGTCGACGCCAATCGACTATGGAGCTTGCTGGCGAAACAAGTGAAATCATCAATTCACGTTGCGGGCGCCATTCCGGTTCAGCCGGGGGTGCAACGAGTCGTCGCTTTCGTTGGGCCAACAGGCGTAGGCAAAACAACGACCATTGCCAAACTTGCCGGAAACATGCGACTGCGAGAACGTCATCGAGTCGGGCTGATTACCGTCGACACATACCGCATCGCTGCCGTGGACCAGCTAAAGGCGTACGCCGAAATCATCGATCTTCCGATGGAAACCGTTTCGACGCCACAAGAAATGCGCAACGCCGTCGCGATGCTTTCAGACCAAGACGTCGTGCTCATTGACACCGCGGGCCGCAGCCCACAGAACGAAGTTCAAATCCAAGAATTGAAAGTCATGCTGTCAGAAGCGAATACGCATGAAACTCATCTGGTGCTAAGCTCCGTGGCATCGAGCAGCAATCTCTCGAATACCTGTCGTCGTTTCCAGCACGTCGGGATCACGTCGGCCATTCTGACAAAGTTGGACGAATCGGAAACTCTATGCGACCTCATTCCATTTTTTCGGGAGGAGCGTATACCTGTCAGCTACTTGACCGACGGCCAAAGTGTTCCGGACGACATCCAAATCGCCCAACGCAGCACACTCGCGGATGGACTTTTGGGCGAGAGCCGCTAACCGAGCGCAACGACATCACACGCTTCAATAGACGCTAATGACCGATCAAGCCGAACAACTCCGCCGCCTCGTTGAGCAAGCGCACGTACAGCAGCATGCGGGCTCGCCAGCCGAACAGATTGTTGTCGTCGCGGGCGCGCAATCAGGAGTAGGCACGACAACGCTGGCATCGAACGTTGCAATCGCGATTGCCCGGTTCAACACACCGTGTGTCCTGGCAGATATGAACTTTGTCCGCCCGCAGGTGGCAGCCGTTTGTCGAGTTCGCCCTCGTTATCCACTGACCGACTTGTTGCAATCACGACGCCAAGTTCGCGAAATCCTGCAACCAGGACCGTGCGGAGTACAAATTCTGCCCGGCCAAGACGCGCTCGTTCGCAATCATCAGTCAGCTAAGTTGGTCGCGACACGGATCGTCGAAACGCTGCAGCCTCTAGCAGAATCCAATGTCATCATCGTCGACGCTGGCGCCGGTTATTCGGTGGGCCTTCAGCAGCTTGCCAGCGTTGCAAACCAGATTGTCTTTGTCACAAACGAAGACACGTCGACGATCATGGACTGCTACGGATTGATCAAGCGGATCTGTAGTGAAGGAACGAAATCGCAATTGTCCAGCTTCGTAAACTTTGCAGCTAGACAAGAAACAGCCCGAGACATTCACACTCGCCTGGCAGTTTCATGTGACCGTTTTCTGAATCTTCATTTGGAATCAGCCGGCACGGTCCCCGATGACCGGAGAATCCATGACGCAAACTGCGTGGGACGTCCATTTATCGTGTACGCACCGCAGTCAGAAGCAACGAATCAAATCAACATTTTGGCAAACCGATTTGCGCGGCAACCGTCGCACGTCCGCTCAAGGAATCTAGCGGCAGCATGAGTGTCACGATTAGCGCCAGTTCACACAACCCATTCGAAGCGAACATGTCCGTCCGTCGGAAGCGTGGAAGTATCGTTGCAGGTGGCAATCATAATGATTCCTCCAACGCTTTCGACGGTTGGTCATTTTGTTTCACTTCATCGCAACGATTTCGATGCACTGCCTCGAGCTTGAAGCATGAAAGAAATCAACCGGGCTGTTCGATTCGTTGCTGTCGAATCAACGGTTTTGGTTGGGATCAAACAAAATTCCAGAAAACTTCAATTGAACGACATAGCCCGTCCGATATTCAGACACAGCGTAGTCACGCCCATACGTGTTAAACTGCAACGGACACAAAGACTTTACCGACAACGCGAGCTTTACGGCGATTTGCAACAGTCGGTTTTTGTCCTGCAGGATTGAATTTGGGTGAGACTGAGACCAAGAGACATTCGAGTCGATCGCGGGTGGCACGGACGCCAAACAGCTCGCGGATAGGCGTCGTTTCGATTGCTGACATACAGAGTTCATGGAGGATTG
>JAGQPC010001032.1 GCA_020426925.1 Planctomycetales bacterium
ATCGTCGACGACGATCAAGACGACGTTCGGGTGGGCGGCCAAGCATTGTGTCGACGCCAAAAGGTACGCGAACAACAACAATCTAACGAAGTGCAGTTTGCGATCCATCATACTTGCGACCTGCGGCGTTGGGTTGATTTCGGTTGAATTACTGACTCAAAAACTGCGCTAGTGCTCGCAAATTCGCAACGGCAACTCGCATGTCAATGACTTCGCCCTTGGCTTTATGATAACGCAGTCCTGAGTTTGTCACCCACGCCCCGCGATCGTCAGTGGACGAAATGATTGTCTGAATCTGTTTCTGATCAGGGCTCAAATCGCTTGCGAAACGGCGTGAGCGTACAGGGACTCGTTTGAGTGCGTCGGGTTGAACCAGTGTGTTGTATTCCTGACGTAATCGATCGAGTCGACTAACTGTTTTGAAGGAATAGTGAGCCGGTATGTCTGAATCGTCGTATGTGAGTTGATAGTCTTTTGTGAAGTACAGCGGTCGATTCGTTCTTAGCTCGTAGAAACGGGCTAACCTGCCATCTGGGAGCTTCGATTTTTCGAGATACTCGATCGCGCGGGGAATCGGGGCCAAGTACTTTTTATCTCCCGTATATCGATAAGCGGCAAATAACGTTTCGATGACGCCTTGTGATTCTCCGCCGGTGACAGCCGGTGGCTCAAACTTCCTGGCCCAGATCGGCTGCATGTCAAAACTATATTGCTGAGCCCACGCGGGCTGCGGTTCGGGCAGTTGAGCGAGCAGCAAGAAGTCGGCTAGTGTCAGCGCCGCGTCGCTGTAGCGAGAGTCTCCGTAGACTTCAGCAGCCAGGAACAGCGTGTCCAAGACGTCTGGCGCCAAGTTGTCGTTCAGCGTGTATCGATACCAATATTCGCCGTGCCCATGATATTCACGCGACCAAGTCTCTGGAAAACTTGCTCGCAGACCACTGTCCTCATCATGCCCGATTTTCTTGTCGGTCCAAACCTGCGGGAATCCTCCGTTCGGAAGTTGTCCATTTTGCAAAAGTCCGTCTAAGCTGTAGATCGCCATTTCATGAACCTGAGCGTCTTTGAACTGTAACGCGCGGTCCAGTTGAATAACAAAGCGAATTGCAGATTGCGTTTTGTCGTCATCGAGCGTCGACTGGTCCTTTGCTCGGGGCGACAGAGTAGAGTTTGTCCGGTACGCCCATTTCGCTCGCAGGTCCGGTTCGAATTCAATCATCGCTTGCCAGCCGCCGGACCGCATCTGTCCACGCCGTAAAGCCTCGCCAACGGCCCGAGCTGCGTCAAGAAACTGTGTGTCATCCGTCGCTTCGTAAAGATGGACGAATGCTTCACCGACAGAAGGTGTCCCTGGCGGTTGCACCCAAACCGTTTGCGTGGTGACGACGCCTTCTCCTTCTTTCAGCGTCAGGTCCGACGAATACCTCCAGAGATAACCGCCTTCGGTGCTTACGCGATCCGTCAGAAATGCAGTTGCTTGTTTAGCGGTTGCGAGCGCCGCTTTCTTGAGTTCGTCTGCGGCAGTCGCAGCTCGTATGTTGCCGATGACTAAAGAAGATATCGCGACGGACCAGATACAGATCCACGAAAGTTGCAGACGACCTGTGTGCGTAGCTGATGTCATGAGAATAGCGCGGAGTCAGAGTCCGCTCGCGAATGTCTCACTTCCGGCATTTGGGGACTGTCCGATTCAACTTCTACAGCTCGGTAGATTAGTTCGACGAGCTCGTTCGGTTTGAATGGTTTCGCCAGAAACTGCGTGTGTGGAGCATCGACCGGCACGTGGCCATCGGTGTACCCCGATACAAATATTACCGGAAGCC
Source organism: Planctomycetales bacterium (assembly GCA_020426925.1). Lineage (GTDB taxonomy): Bacteria > Planctomycetota > Planctomycetia > Pirellulales > Pirellulaceae > JAGQPC01. Next base: position 1,821 of record JAGQPC010001032.1, read on the forward strand.
CCGGCCGATTCTTTCTGATCAGTTCCGCAAGTCGCGTCCCTCGCGTGCCCGGCAAAACAACGTCCGTCACCAAGACATCAATCTCGTCGATGTGAATATCAGTTAACGCGTCTTCGGCATTTGAATAGCAGGTCGTTTCGATTCCATGTGCCGTGAGATGTGACGCCAACGCTTGACGTAACTGCGGTTGGTCTTCTACCAGTGCCACAACGGTTCCTTGAAGATTGACCGACGGGTTTTCCAGCGGAGACCGCGAACGTGTTACGGCGGACTTCTGGCAAATCGGAATTCCCAACCGAACAGTCGTGCCGACTCGAGACTGACTGTCAACTTCGAGTTGCCCGTTGATGTTCTTAATAAAAGCGCTGACCAGCGATAGTCCTAAACCGGTTCCTCTAGAACGGTGCTTCGTGGTGAAGAAGGGTTCCATTGCGCGTTTCTTCGTTTCGGGATTCATACCAACACCAGTGTCGGAAACGCTGATCACGATTTGCTCGTCACCGCGTGATTCACGATACTTGCTCTCCGTCAGAATCATGATCGAATTCTGGATAGCATCGCACTGCGTCCCTTTGGCGGCGATGGCGTCTCGCGCATTGGTCACAAGATTCATGACGCACTGCCGAAACTGCGAGGGATCGACACGAACCAGATCGCGGTCGGCTTTCAAGCTCCACGATATCGCGATGTTTTCGGGAACCAAGCCGCGAACAATCGCACTTGTTTCATTTAAGACGCGGTGGACATTGACGGTCTCCATGGCCGTGTCGTTGCGTCCAGAAAAGGACAAAAGCGCCGCCGTCAGTTCGCTTGCCTCTTGCTGCGCACGTCGGATTTCTTTCGCCGCGAAATCGTCTTCCAGCATTTCGGAATAGATTGAAATCACGGTCAGCAGATTGTTAAAGTCGTGAGCCAAGCCGCCGCACAATTCAGACAGGCTCTCCTGCTTCGACATGTCGGCGATCTTTTCGCGACTGAGAATTTCGCTTTCGATCGACTGCAAGCCGCAGATCCATTTCAGACCGTCTTGGTCGCGATACGTTCCGCCCGTCATACGGACCCAAGTCAATTGGTCGCTGCCGTGATCGATCCGAAACTCGCAGTTGACAACATTTGGGTGCAAGTCAGGGTCGATTCCAGGTAGCACTTTCCGATCGTCTGGGTGGATTTGGTCCACGAGCGACCGCACTTCAACTTGTGGCTCGCCTTTCCCTGATTCGTCAGAATCGCGTTCCTCGGTCGGGCGTGAAATGGAGATTACGTTCCAGTCTTCATCAGCTTCGAATACCAGCTGATAGGCCGATCGAGTGACCGAGTTAAATCGCTCCAGCGTCGCCTTCAGTTTTTCACCTGACTCTCGTTCACGCTCGCGGCTGCGTTCCGCCATCAAGCTGAGCAGCACAACGGGCATCGTCGCACCGTTCATTACGCCGGCAAGCAGCAAGCCTTCTCGCCACCAAGACCGAGCGTATTCATTGGCGTAGGCAGGATCGAGCTGCCCAAACGTCATCGCAACGGACATCGCAACAATGACCAGAGTTGTCGTCACTAACCAAAACAAGCCTGTGGTCGCGCCTCCAAGAACCGTGGCAACGACCGGGACCAGCAATGTCAGAGCCAGTTGAAACATCTCGCCAGATCGCGCGAAGTGGACTGCGAACGCGCCCACGAACACCAGCGAACCAAGATGAGTCACCGTTCGCATCCATCCCATTGCTGCCAGCGGAATGAGAGCCAGAAAGCAAACGCCATGCACGACTGCAAGCGTTTCGCGGCTGGGATGGTTGGTTCCACCGCCAATCACTGGATCCGTGATCGCAATGATCGCACCAACCAAAAGCACAACACAGCTGGTGATTCTGTGCCCGTTCCCGCGCGTCTTGATGGCAGCTCGATTTTTCATAGCTGCCAGTTTAGCAAAGTCCTTCGCGCATTAAAGCAAATCCGCGTTGGAGTAGCTGCGCGCGCGTCGCAGTGTATCGCAAACTATACCGACGATAACGAATCGCCCCGACTGTCAAGGTCTAGCAACAAGTCCCCATCGGAACTAGACCAACAAACGCGACGCGCGATGGAACCACTAACGCACCATATCATAGTCGATCTTGTTAAAGATTCCTAAGGCTCGAAGCTTGTTGACTTTCTAAAGCCCGTTGATGGCTTAAAACCTGTGTATTGAATCGCACGAAGTTTAGCAGACGCGCCCGACAAAAGTCAGCTTCGACAAAATCAACCACAACATGCTGTGGGTCAGTGTAGATTGCAGCGCAATATCATGTATGCGAATTTTGAAGTTTGGACTTTTGTCGGGCGCGTCTTAGCAACTTCCACTACGAAGACTTTGTCTCGTCGGAGGATTGGAAAAAGTACGATCGCGGCAATGAGTGCCATCGCACTTGTTTGCGCCTCCGGAACATTGGCGAGATTCACAAACTGAATCGACTTCGCAGCTTCGCCTGTGGCAAACTGCGCAGTAATGGTCAGGTCCGATAGTTCTACTAACTCGCCATTTCGCAAAATTGGGCCAAAGTCAATGGTTCCAAATCCATCGCTGTCCACCTTCAACAATCGAGAATCGGTCAGGACGTCGGCCGGCCCGGCGAGGACCCCAGCAAGTTTGTTCGCAGGAGCAAAGATCCGCTTGTCGGCAGTGATTTCCAGTCTCGTAAGCGGCTTCGACGCACCGCCCGGATCCTCAGGCAGATAGACGATCAAGTTACCGCCGTTCGGCTCGATAACGACGCCGACGTCTGCCGTGGCGTTCAGCTCAACCGACGTCGCGACATCGAACTTCGTTGGCGCGCCACACGCTACGGGAACCGTTTCGCCGCCAGACCTGACATACAACTCAGCCAGCCCTCCACCTTGGAGAACATTCCCTGAGTAACAAAGCCTCGATGCAACTTCCGCACCCGCAAGTCCAGTCGGACCCGATTGCGGCAGCTCAAGCAGTTGAAAGCCATCCCGCAATCCTATGTACATTTTTGACGGCGTAAACAAGCCTGGAGAAGCCCTGAAATCGTCTGGCACCTCGCCACTGAAGAAATCAGAACGCGAACTAAGTTCCAATAATTGAAGAATCGATTCAGGACTATCAACCGTGAGCGTTCCAGTTGCGGGATCATAATCCAGAAAGAACGGTTGGGGCGGGCCGGTCGGCTTGGGCCTTGGCAACGGGATGCTGGCCTGCACTGCTGGTTCGAGCGGATTCCCGCCCGGCTTGCAAATCGGAAGTTCCTGATCCCCGCTCCTCAGATAGACATCGGTGAGCGGACCTCCAGAAAAGAGACTTCCATTTACGCACAGATCACTGGCGAGATCCACAATAGGCAGCCCCGTGCTGAGCATTTTCCCGAAGTCTAAATCACCAAAACCTCTCGCTTCGAGTTTGAACAGTTTATTTGCATGGTGCACATCGAACACACCATAGAACACGTCTGTTTCCGCGTCGTACAAGAACTGCCCTGAGCGCGAAACCAGTTCAAACGTTGTGAAGTAGTCGGCTTCCGGCGACTTCTCGAGTGCGAAATGTCCGGTGTTCGCGTCGTAGTCCAGGTATGCATTTTGGGCGGACGACACGCGGACAGCGACCAAAGACACAACCAATACCGCGGTTATGCTAAGGTTCATGCCAACATCAAATCGGTTCATCATTTTGAAAAACTCCCCTGAGTAACAAATAAGTAGCAGAATCGAAACGCAGTTTGAGCGCACGGATTCCAGAAAGAAAACGCCGCCACGGTCGATGAGGAGCAAGATCCTGGATCGACTAACGGCAGTCCGAATTAAGAATTAGATGGCAAAGGGTGCCATCGCGCGATCATTGGCAAATCTGAATAGAGCCCCTGAAGAACTAACTTCTGAATCGAGCGTAGCGGTTTTGATCTCGCGATGCAACCTTTTGTCGTGCACACCTTTCGATAGAGCATGAACGCGCCCATGCGGCAGAGGTCGTTCAAGTTCACGTTTCTTGCTCTACTCTTCCCAGGCAAGGGAGGATCGAATACGAACGTTGGCAAGTTTCTGGGAGAACTGTTTCGCAATGCGGTTTCGACGTAAGCCCTCTCCGCCGCTACGCGGCGACTCTCCCA
>JAGQPC010001033.1 GCA_020426925.1 Planctomycetales bacterium
AACTGCAGCGGCCTGCCTCATGTAGTCAGCCGCTGCTTTGTGGTTTCCCGTTCCGCCGGAGATGACTCCAAGCAAGTTATAAGCATCTGCGTTGTTGGGATTTGTCGCCAACGCCTGACGACAAAGATCCTGCGCTTCGGCGAGTCGTCCTGATCGCATCGCACTTGTAGCTGCAGCCAATAATTGCATGGGTCATCTCGGTTGAACAAATTGATGGGAAACGCCAGGCTTAGCCGGCCAGCATGGCGAGAGCAACGAATCGTTCCAACTCGCGATTAACGATGCTGGTGTAGAAATCGTCGTCCAAGTTCTCGACTTTTCCATCCTTGTCGGACACCTGCAGATGTCCTTGATTGACCGCGTCTGCCAAGACTTTCGCGAGCTGTTCGCTGGAGTTCGTTCCATCCATGTGCTCCAACAACAACCGTTGTTGCGGCTGCGCCACGAAGTAGTCGGAATGCAAGAGCGTCGTGACCTTGTTTCCGTACTTCAATTGAGTGCGTGCCATTTCGTTGCAAGTCGGTGCGTCGCTGACCTTCGTGCAAAAATCAACGGGCGAGTATGACAGTGCAACAAGACCTTGCATGTGCGACATCAACAGACTTTCCATGACCGACTGACGTAGTTCAGCATCTTCGATGTCCGCAGTCAGCTCTTTGACCGATGCCCAGCCAGGGAAACCGCGCTGGAGCTTTTCAATGACGCCCGTAAATGGCGCAGCGGTCGTCCACTTTTGTCCGCCGTACTGCCAAGTCGTCATCGACTGGTCTTCGTTTGATTGCTCGATGAATGCCGGCTGATGAAGACGCACGTGCAGCGGTTCTATCACTGACGGATGCATCCGGTAACTCACATCAACCGTTTGATGTGCCAACAATGAGCAGCGGAACATGCGAGCTCGCAAGAAGTCCATGTACTGTTCTCGCTGCAGCACCGGTACGTCTCGCAAGATTTCTGCAGCGTCATCGTCAAACATCTGCGCGACCATGGTGCTGACTGCCGTGTCGGCAACGTATCGTAGGCCTGCTTTGTCGACTCGATCAACGAACTGGTGGAAATAGAGAGGCTCGTTTTCGGCTTCCAAGTGCTCGTGGTAAATGTAGTAATCGCCACGCTTTCGCAGCAGTTCTGCTTCGTCCTTCATCAGCGTCGCGTAGGCTTCTGAACCAGTCTTGACTGACTTGCTAAGGAACTCCAGAAGGCCTCGCGCTTGAGCGATCTTTTCTTCTGGCGTTTCCAAGTGCTGAACGTGGTAACGCATCATGTCGCGGATGACACCGCGGAGGTTCCAACCGGGAAGCGTGTTGTAGCTGACGTACTGAATTCCTTTGTCCGTTAGCAACTCTTTGCCAGCCTTTAGAATCGCTTCCTGTACATTAGCTGGCACCCAAGAGTAAACACCGTGGCAGATGATGTAATCAAACTTGCCCAAATCGGGCGTGACCTCAGTGATGTCTAAATGCTTTAGCTCGACATTCTTGATGCCGGCGTCTTTGATCATCTGGTTTCCGTATTCGACCTGCTTTGCCGACAGATCGATTCCGACGAATTCGCTGTCTGGAAGCGAAATCGCCATTGGAGCGATATTGGCCCCGACCGCACAGCCTAGTTCGAGCACTCGGCAGTTCTTTGGTTCGGGGGTTTCCACTTGGCACAGACGTCCGACCATTGCCAAGTGAGACGGATGTGTGCCTGGGAATGCACCGCCCGGATACGGAACGGTGTCGTAGTCGTTTGATGTCGTCGTGGTGTCTTTGGTCATGTATGCCTTCTTTCGCAGGTTGAAAAGGACGATCGAGCACAGAACTTGTGCATAAGGTCACTCCGTTGTCATCCCTAACAAAACTTCTCCGAACCTCTCAGCGTAATGCTGCCCTCGTCAGGATCAAGCAAACCATTACAGGAATTAGAGTTACGCCTTAAGTGAAAGCTGATTGTACCGGTTGTGCCGTTTAGTGCAGCTATTTGGCATATGATGGCCGTTTAAGTTCCTTGTAGGTAACGCGCAAAACACTGGCGTTGCTGCCTATTCTTCCGTAAGCTCCCTGTTTGCGTTGCGTAAACGCTACAACAAGTCTATTTGCTTTAACAGTCACCATAGATTCGAGGTGAAAAATGTTTGAACATCAAGCAGGCTTGCGAGACAGCACTCTCGCAGGATGGCAACAGGCGCAAAGGAAAAATAATGCGGAAAAACAAGCCTCATCTATCTCTAAAGGTCCTAGCCGTCAAAAATATCCGAATCGCTGCATCGTCCCTAAATTGAAAAATTATAAGTTTTTTTGCGAGGAGCTTATTGATTTTTAGGTTTGTAGGATTTATTCTCCCCCCTGAAGATAGTAATACGCGCGAATTTAGGAATATTGCGTCCAAAACTCGCGACTACCCACCCAAACCATGCCCGCTTTGTTGACCAGGTTTATTCACTCAGAGGTTTTTGCAGATCAATTCGCCGTTTGTCCGCTAGTAACCTGGGGGACTTGCGCCGTTTTTGGCCTGTTTTTTGAAGAAATAAGGGTTTCGTAACTATGTTGAGCTCGCTGCTGAATTCGGGAAAGAAGCTTCGTAATCGTGGTGTTTTGGGCAAAAAGAGGAGGCCCAAAAACCGTAACTATCAGCTCGAAGCACTAGAGGATCGGCAGTTGTTGACTGCCGTGACTCATGAGGCTGCTGCATCGGATTGGGAATTCAGCGTCGGCTCGCGTGCTGACGCCGATCGACCGTGGTTCGAAATCACTGCACCCGACGGCCAAGATCAAGTGTTGGTGATTTCGGCTTCGTGGACAGACACCGCTGATCTGGACATTACGGTTGCGGATACCAACACTGACACGGATGTAGATGGTAATGGATCGCAAGGCGACGTGACGCCAATCAGCCGCACACTGGACGATGGTGTTGGACCTTTAGAGCCTGGTCACCTGGTTCCATACGTCTCTGAAACGAATACTTACGCGGGCACGGTATTCACCACGGCGATGTGGGTGATTCCGATTGATGGCGTGTCGAATGTGGGTGGAACCGGAGTCTACAATCCGGCAGATCCGTTGCAAAACGCCTACAACGCGATGGAGCGACGATTTAAGGTGCACGTGACCGATGCAGGCACCAGTACTGACGTCTATGTGCGCGGTGACATCTACAAAAACGTCGATCAAGTAAACGGACCAGTTGGTCCCGGGCGCATTAAGTTGCAGGACGTCGATGGTGGCGGACCAGGTGCACCAACGGTGACCGGTAATGCTTTCGCCGATGGCTCGGATTCAATCCTGATGCTGACGAACGTGGGCGACCCTGATCATATGATGGTCGACATGTTTACGGGTCTGGAATCGGTAGGCGTACCGATGGGCCTGACTGTCGACACTCCTGGCGGTCAAGTTGAAAACAATCCAGGCGCTCAGGAGCATGGCTGGGGTAACCCGCCTCAAAACGGTGCGATTTACCTCTTCGATTCTGCGTCCAGCCACGAGTTGGAAGGCGCTGATCCGCTGTCAAATATGAAGTGGGAAGGTAATGGTTTAGTTAATTCAACGGACCGATACAGAGCGACGACCCACATAGGTTTCACATTGATCGCCTGTGATGCCGCGATCACTAGTGGTGGCGGGGCAATTGTATCTTCCCCATGCTATGACACGCTCTACGACTTTGGTGATGCTCCTGCTTCGTATGGTGCGGCAAGGCACGCACCTAAAGGTCCGTACATTGGTGCACTGCGTGACTCGGAGGCGGCTAACCAACCCTCCAACGACGCTCGTGGCGATGACAACAATAACCAAGACGACGAAGACGGCGTGACTCAAACCGCTGGACAGCCGCTCGATCTTGGAGTGAATCCACGCGACTTTACTTTCGTGACCAAGAAGCATGGTAACAACAA
>JAGQPC010001034.1 GCA_020426925.1 Planctomycetales bacterium
CAAACTGATACTTGCGGAGGAAGAAAGTCAGCGGGACGTAGACCAAAACTTGCTCTTGTTTGCAAAACAACGAGGTGAGCTTTTCCAAGACTTACTCAACGAAGGCAATGAGCCGCTGGCCGTAGGTCACATGCAGAACTATGTTACAGCTCTGGAAACGTTGACGAGGCGTGGCTACATGCTTGAAGAAGTGCAGAAAGAAGTAGTCGGCCCAGAGGGTAACTACGGGCTAATCGGCCTGCTAGGAGATTGGATCAGCATCGCCCCAGAACAAAAATACCGAGACCTCCTCAAGCGAGCAGAAGATCTCAGTCAGCAAATCGCAGAGCAGCTGAAACCTGATGACGTCTAGGCTTACTAGCAGACTCTTTGAAGGGAGGAGAATTCGGCAATCCGAAAATGCCCCCGCTTTCGGCTGTTGCCTGACGCAAAGAATGCCGATTATCCACAATGTAGCGGTATTCACAGTTGTTTTGTTTGTGCGGGGTTCTGTGATGAAGAACTATCTGCGAACGGTCTTGCTAGCGATGGTTGTTATGTATTGCGGTAAGGTTCAGGCGCAGCCGGCTCTGGATCAACCTAACACCTTACCGCTACCTCCAATCGCTTCAGCGACTGGTGCCAGCCCAGTTCAGCCTCCTGTGGCAGCGTTGCAGACAACTGTCGTTCCTCCAACGCGATTTCAAAACGACGACAGCCTCCCACCGGTCGTAAACGCACCAGATTACGGCTTGACAGGTCCTCGCGTTGCACAACTAGGTGGTCGATATCCGACAGGTTTGGCAGGCCGTAACGCGCCGTCGTCATTAGGTCGGTTCAGCGGTGGCTTAGGCGGCTCGCCAAGGCAAACTGATTTTGCCACACTCAACACAAATGCCACTACAAATCGCACGCAACTTGGCACGCCTGCTGATACAAGCTTGCGGCAGCTCAGGCCTGCGTCAGTAATTGGTGATTTCTTCGGATCTGGCGCGGGACGACTTACACTGACTTCGACTTCGTCTTTTTACGTTCCCGGTGTCACCGTAATTGGGGCCGGAGCCGGGGCAACATTGGCATTCGAACTTGATGGTACTTTGCCATTTAATGATTTTTTCACGAATGGCCCGGGAAAAGACTTGTCTGGAGATACTCGCCCAGACACGTTTCCAATAGCAGAACCTGTTCCTCCCACAGACGCGCCAACAGCACCTGGCCCAACATTTACCTTCAACGGCGGTACTGTTGTGTTTACACGCACCGCGACGGGAACGACTCCTGTGAATGGCGATTTCGCTGATTTTGATCAGTGGCTCGCAACGTACGACTACACACTGGAAATCGAAGTGCCTTCAAGTGTCGGCATCGCTGTGCGGCGAATCAAGATTGCAGAAAACAATAGTCCTTTGCCTCGCAATCGGTATTATTTTGACATGAAGCATTTTCGCGATGTCAAAGGTCCCTTTGGCGATGTGAGTCGCTTCGCGTATGGCTTCGAAAAGACATTCTGGAACGGACTGGCATCACTTGATACTCGCCTGCCTTTCGCGGCGACCCTCGATTCGACTCAATCAGATACGTCCGGAGACATCGGCATACGAGCCGTGGAATTCGGCAACGTTTCGCTGATCTCAAAGTTCATCTTGTGGGAATCGGACCGATCACTCTACGCGGGAGGTCTAGGAGTTTCTGTTCCCACGGGATCCGATTCGAGATTGCTGTTGTCAAACGGAACTCCCGTTTTGATCCGAGAAAACCAAGCCGTCCATCTGATGCCCTACGTGGCGGGACTGTGGACGCCCACCGACCGATTCTATTGGCAAGCGTTTTTGCAGGTTGACGTCGACGTCAACGGCGATCCTGTTATGGGTAACGTAAATGGCGGAGTGCTTCCGAAGATCGGGCAGTTTCAGGACTCGACGCTTCTCTTTGCGGATGTTAGTGCTGGCTATTGGTTGTTGCGAGACTTGACCGGTCAGCGAACTGTTCGTGGCCTGGCTGCAGTTAGCGAACTGCATTACAACACGTCCGTGACCGACGCGGACGTGGCTCAGTCGACTGGGATCCTGTTTACTGACAATACTCGTCGATTTGATGTGATTAACGCAACGCTTGGACTTCACGCAGAGATTGGCAACGCCGCAACGCTAACGGGCGGTATGACGTTTCCACTTCGAACAGGCGACGATCGCCAATTCGACAACGAAGTTGCTGCTCAGTTCAACGTCTACTTCTAGTGCGATCGAGCTCTCGGAGTCCGCAATGCGATTTTGAACAGCGCTGACCAGGGTGCAGTTGTGGTGCGCCGCGCAGCACTGTAATCGTGCGTCAGCGTGTCAACGTTCAACAATGCGAACACCGCTCATATTTTGTTCTATTCTGCGAAGCTAGTCGCAACTCTCTTGAACACCGAATCGTCGAGCCACTCCCTTCGATTTGACACGGGCGGCAGGGTATTTATGATGCCTCTGTCGGAATTTTTTTGACACCCAATAGAGCCGGCGCGTCGCCGTTACTACCTCGCATTGCAACTGTTGTTTGCCCCACTGAGAATTGCCGCATCCGGATTTGAGATCGCTGCCGAGAAGCATCATGAGCAATGAACGAACCAAGAATACAAAGCTACACACAAGACGGAAGCGGAGCCTATCACTGCAGCTTGAACAGCTGGAAACGCGAGCGATGCTGGCAGCGTCGCCGTGTCACAATGAGACTCAACCTGCTGACATCAACGCAGACGGATTCGTTAGCCCGATCGACGCACTGTCGGTCATCAATCTTCTGAACGCGGAACATACACACTGCGGCGTTGCCAACGGACAATTCGCCGATGTCAACAATGACAGTATTGTGTCACCGATCGACGTACTCTTAGTTGTCAACACCCTGTCGCTGCAAGCGGAAGGAGAAGGGAATGCGTTGATAAGCCTTCGACTACAGGTCGAAAACTTCGACAGAACGCCGCTTCAAAACATTGCCGTTGGCGAAGAGTTTTTCCTTAGTGTCTACGTGCAGGACGTGTCAGGCCGAGAGCCAGCTGACAGCGGAGTTTACGCCGCGTATTTAGACATTGACTTCGATGCAAATCTTGCATCGGTTGTCGGGCCGATTACATACGGAGAAGACTATGAGAACGGTCAGAGGGGAACAGTTTCACCAGGTTTGATCGACGAGGCAGGAGCTTTTGACGGAGGACAACCGCTAGGCATCGAGGAAACGCTCCTTCTGAGTGTTCCCATGGTTTCCGACGGAAACGGCAATCTAGAGTTTTCGGCGAGTTCCGCAGATATTCTTCCGGCTCATGATTCATTACTGTTTGGTTTTGATGACGCAATTCCGCTTGATCAGATCATGTACGGTTCTGTCGCGCTCAACGTCGGAGGAGTTCCTCCGGTGGCTAATGATGACTCGTATCAAGCGTTTTTCGGCGATGTCTTAACCGTTGAGACCCAACGCGGCGTATTGGCAAATGATACGGATCCGAATGGCGAGGACCTAGTTGCCGAGCTTGTCGTGGGACCGGACCTTGGTGAGTTGACGCTGAATAAAGATGGATCGTTCGTATACACACCGTTCAGCGGTGTAATCGGTACTGACACCTTCAGTTATCAAGCGGTAACAGGTGA
>JAGQPC010001035.1 GCA_020426925.1 Planctomycetales bacterium
ACCTCACCGCGGCCACAAGTTTGATCTACTTGAGGGCGGCATCCGCGTTCCTGCAATTATCAGCTGGCCTGGAAAAATCTCTGGAGGCGAATCCCGAGACCAATTCGCGACCGGTTGCGATTGGTTTCCCACAATCGCCGAATTGACCGACACAAAACTGCCGACCAGAAAGATTGACGGAAAGTCGCTCGCTAATGTCATTCAGTCCAAAAACGCAACGTCCCAACACGGTGTATTCTGCTGGGAAAGCGGAGGCCAAAACGCGGTGCGAAAAGGCAACTGGAAACTCTACGTCGATCGGAAACGAAATGAGTTTCTCTATGACATCGCAAACGATCCTGGCGAAACCAGCGACCTGAAGGACAAGCAAAGTGATGTGTTCGCCGATTTGAAAAACGAACTTGCCAAATGGAAAAGCGAACTCTCTAGCGAATAAATCTCGTTACTGAACTGCCAGATCTCGCGCGAAAAAGAATGCCAGCGATCGCTCGCTGGCGTTCATTATTCATCCGGTCGGCATGTCTAAAAGCCGATGTAGAGGCCAAAGCCGGTACTTCGCGGATAGTAGTAATCGTTGTAGCGATACGTGGGCTGCGGGGCGTAGTAACGCGGCGTTGGCCCATAGTAACCGCCATAGCTGCGAGGGCCATAGGAGCGATAGGTTCGAGCGCCATATCCGCGGTAACCATATCCTCGCCGGTAACAATGATCGACAAGCTGGACGCCTGTCGATTTCGTCGCTACGGGAATCGTCGCGACAGCTGCACGCACTTCCTCTACACTGGCATCTGCAGCAATGTCAATCCAGTTAGAGTTTTGCCATTCGTCGGCTCTCAAAATCGCCGGTACGATGACAACAAGTAATCCAAAAACTGCCACACCAAAGACAAGCCGTTTCATAACAACCTCCTTACGAAACGCGGGAATCGAGAAGCATTGACTGATGAGTTCCCCGTTACACTCAACAGCTGTCACGACATCTGCACGCCCGATGCCAAAAATGGCTTCCAATGACGCAAGGCGTTTCGCAGTGGGCGGTTAGAGAATTCGGCTGATCGATGCCGACCATTTGTGCAGTCATCACAATGAGCACAGAAATCTCGATTTGCGATCCAGCAGAGCGAATCTACTTCAACAATATCAGGCAACAAAAAAAGGCGTGTCGACAAATCAAGTCGACACACCTTTTTGTAGCGTCGGACTACAACTCGTCTAGTTTTTCGCTGCAGCCGCGGTCCGAACTTCAATTCGCTTCGGTCTCACCTCGGCGCTCTTCGGCAACGTCACTTTCAGGACGCCATCTTCGTAGTCGGCTTTGATTTTGTCTTCATCGATCGGCACATTGATCGCAATGACACGACGAAATTCGCCCACGGCTCGTTCGACGCGATGGTAAGTACGTCCTTCTTCTTCGGATTCTTTGACTCGCTTTCCGGTGATCAGAAGTTGCCCATCGTGCAACTCAACGCTCACGTCATCCGCATTGATACCGGGCAAATCGGCAGTTACTTCGAATCCAGCTTCTGTTTCAACAACATTTACTCGAGGTGAAAACTCCGCCCGTTCACATTCACTCGTTCGAAGCAGACCACCGACAAGGTTGTCGACTTCGCGATAAAAGTCTTCAAAGGGAACCAAAGAACCATTTCGAAACGTTCGTAAACCTCTAGTCATGATAGTGACCTCCGATTATTGGACGTGCTAGTTAGCACATTCTTGCGTTGTAAAGTGACACTTCTGCGTCACAGATTTCTTGTGACAACAGGTTGTCAAACTTTTGCAAGCCGCCGGCTGGCTTGTGCTGTCCGTTTTGGCAGCTGTTGTCTTTGTCTGAGATCCTTGAAATGCAAAGAGTATGCCAATCGCAATCGGCAGTCTGGCTCGTGCAGCCCAACTAGTTGCAACACAAGAAGTTACGAACATCCTCAGTACCTTGCAGGCTGGTGCGACGGTCGCGGCGTCCCGTACTCTTTCCGCCTTTTTGACTGCCGATTCCGTGCGGGTCGTACCAGTTGTACGAGCTGCACCAGCCAATTCGGCAATTTCATGGATTAGCGACCACAGAACCAAACTGGCAAGTCATCTGAAAGCACTCGCCCCGACGATAAAGAGGTCATGTCGTAGGGTTTTGTAGAAATAGTTACTCGCACTCTCTGCCTATGAGGAATCGCATGTCGCCTTTGCATAGCACAATTCTGATCGGAATGGCCATTGCCTTTGCGTCGCCGATAGCCGGGACAGCGTATGGACAGCGGAAGATCCAATCATTCAAAGACGTCGAAACGATCGTGAGTGCTCATTTCCAAAGCATCAAAGATTTCGAGCGAGGTGATCTGATCACACAGTCTCAAGTTCAGCAGTTGTTTGCCCGCCTGCACCAATTCGGATGGCAAGTGGCCGACCAAAAGGAAATCACAGATTCAGTTCTCGGGGACGGCGACTTCCTTGTGAAGACATTCAAAACACCCAAAGGTCGAACGTTTCTTAAAACGATCAGCGGCTACAAGGATGGCATCGATCGAGTCGACAGGATGTCTCGCATGCCGAACGGCCAAAAGAACGTTGCCGATTTGGTATACAAAATTCCAAACGGAACCGACTGGATCAAGTCGATGACGTCGCAAAAGAACGGCCAACAGTTGAGTCGTCGCATGGCACAAACCAGGCACGGCAAGGACTTTAACAAGCCAACCGGCAAGATCTATCAACTCGACAAACTGGTTAAGCGGCTCAGCGAAAGCTACGCAGAAGCTCAGACTCGTACCGTCATCAATCGCACGAGACGATAGTGGCGACTGAACATCTAAACTGCTACGCGGCTCGCTGCTGACGTCGCTTTGCTTTACGAGCTTTCTTTCTAGCTGACTTGCTCATACGAGAGAGAGAGTTTTCTGACTCGTCGTCCTCGTCAGAAAATGATTCATCGCTGGTCGCGCTGAACTGCGTTTGCCGCGGCTGCTTTGATTCGTCGACCGGCTGCTGTCTCGATCGGCTTGTCTCAACTTCAGCATTTTCATCGGAAGTTGCTTGCTCAGAGCCCGTACTCGACCGTTTCGCTCGCGTTGTTGCCTGAGTTGCGGGTTCACTGGAAGCCGCTGTGTCGTCGACGTCTGATGTTTCTCGTTTACGTCGTAGTGTTTTCGCTTTTCGCTTGGCCGTTTGCTCGCGTCGTTTTGCAGCCTCGATTCTCCATTCAGCAACGACACCTTGCGCGTCCAAATAGACGAAGCGAGCATAGGCGAACAGCGACATTGCCAATGACCAGTGAGCCGCCAACGTGACCGCAGCACTAAATGCCGAAATGGGGCCCGCGAATGACGTGTCGATTATGTCCAACCGAACAATTGCTGCCGCTGCATATAGCGAACAGCATACGACCAGCCAGATGATGCTGCCAATCGATGCTCGCATTTCTACTGCCAATCGCGCGATGGCCACGATCGCGATAATGCCCCAGGCAGCTGACAAGTGAATTGGCGTAATTACTGACGGCAGAACTCCTTGCAACTGATAATGCACCGCGGCACGAAGTCCGACAGCGGCTTCAATGCTCAGCAATAGAAAACAAACTGCGGCGTAGATCCAAATCCTGTATCGGCCACCGTAGTCGTCAATGCGATGTTGCCGAATCCAAAACAGCAGAACCGAGATGACGGCGGCAATGATGAACGTGGCACACGCTGTCCAGGCCCCCAAACTCCCCGGCTGCAATCCGTCGAAGACCTTCGCGAAGGCCGAAGAATTTGCGTCTTCAGAATGAAGAATCACGCCAAGCGTCCAGTGCAAACCGATAACGGAAAAGCCAACGAGCGAACAAAACGCCTGTGCTATCGCGCGTACGGGAATCAAATCCGTGATTCTGGGTTGGTTTGCAGCGAGTGCGTCGGGCGCGTACAACGATAGCGAAGATTCAGAATCAGCCATCGACGAAGCGCTGTGCTGAGTCGGTAAGGCTGCTGCCGTGTCGTCAACCAACACACGCCGTCTGCGGTCGTCTCTGGTAGTCTTTCGCCGTATAGCCATATTCTTACAGGAATGCGTCGGGAAACTGATGGGTACCTGAAGTGGTTTCGTCAGATAGCCGCAGTCATCTTCAACGTTCATCTGTAACGGTTATCGCGAATTCGCCACAGCTGCCAGATTGAAGGTTAAATCCGGATGCCATTGGCGTCAGCCCGCCATTGTGACCTGCGACGGCATTGCTAGCCATGCTGGTTTTGACACACGTTTTGTGAAACCTAGATTTCGGTAATCGTGACCAAGACATGCCCTGATGCGCCTCTGATTCGATTATGGACTCAACAAATCCGGCCGCTGGAATTGCCAGCGACTCGACTCATTCCAGCTTCGTAACACCGACATTTACCAACTGTCGGTCGTCGCTTGCAATGCTGTTGGGGTCGATTGATGAGGCCCCCATCGATCAAGACAATCGTCACGATCATGCGGTCAGGCAGCGGCTAGGAATCGCATCTAGTCTCTTCCGAGCTCTTCGCGCAAAACATGCTCCCACGGCAAACCACTGTCTGCGAGTCGCATTAAGGTGTTCGTTCTTTGCAAATACGCTTGAGGTCACGGGCGAAGAATTAGACTACTTGGAAATCGCGGCCTTGCTGCACGACATCGGCAAGATTGGTGTTCCAGATTCAATCCTGACGAAACCCGCTCCACTTAGCGCGGACGAACACGAAATCATGAACCGCCAATGGAACTGCGGGCTTGAGATTCTTGCCTCGTCGTGTTTCCCAGATGAGATCATTGAGATCATTCGACTGTCGGCGGCGAACTATGAAAAATCTGGCGTAGGCGAAATCCCGCTCGGTGCCCGCATTCTCAATATCGCCGATGCCTTTGACGCAATGACGACCGATCACGTGTATCGCCCTGCGATGTCACGTGAACGAGCCGTCGCGGAGCTGTTTCAAAACGCAGGTACTCAATTCGATCCGGGCTTGGTCCGTGAATTCGCGAAAATGTCGAGCCAGACTGAGGCGGAGATCCACCTACACGTTCAGGAACGATGGAGTCAGAGCTTAAGCCCGAGCGCAGCAGACGCTTTGTGGCAGCTCAAACAGCCGCTATACGCCAACGTTGGATCACCGTCGGCCGAGGCAATCTTCCAGCAACGATTGCTGGATGCAATGCATGACGGCGTGGTTTTCATCGATTCCAGCGGCCGCATCTTGTTGTGGAATCACGGCGCTGAACGACTAACGGGCATCTCGCCTCAATGCGTTTACGAAAAAGCGTGGAACCCATCCATGCTGGACATGCGAGACGAAGAAGGAAATCTGATTGGCGAATCTCACTGCCCAGTGAAGAATGTCATTCGCACGGGAGTTCAGTCGCTACGACGCGTTAGCATCACGCATGTCAACTTCAAGAAGATCTCGGTCGACATTCATGTGATTCCAGTAGTCGACGAACGGCAATCTTGCTACGGCGCGACGCTCCTGATCCACGACGCTTCGTCCGAAACGCATTTGGAGGAACGTGTCCAGAACCTTCACACGCAAGCGACAACCGATCCGCTGACTGGCGTGAGCAATCGAGCTGAATTTGAACGAGTCTATCAGCGGCTCCTGGAAAGCAGCCGCGATGCAGGAAGCCCTTGCAGCATCGTGCTGAGCGACATTGATCGATTCAAGCAAATCAACGACGTATACGGCCACCAGGCCGGTGATCAAGCTCTGGTCAATTTTGCGGCACTACTGCAAAGCTGCACTCGACCTGGAGACTTGGTCGCTCGGTACGGAGGCGAGGAATTTGTTTTACTTTGTGCTGGCTGTGACAACGCCACGGCTGCACGACGCGCAGAACAGATTCGCCGTGAACTAGCG
>JAGQPC010001036.1 GCA_020426925.1 Planctomycetales bacterium
TCGCGATCATTTCAGCATGAGCCGTCGGATCGCGCAGTTGTTCACGCTGATTGTGTGCGGCCGCGATCACTCGAGCTTGGTGAACGATGACTGCGCCGACTGGCACTTCATCTTGTTGATCAGCCAATCTCGCCTGATCCAGTGCCATTTTCATGTACAGCTGATGTAAGTCAGGATGTGGTACCGTGTCACCTGTCCCGATGCCGATCATTCAGTTGAATCCCACGTGTGTTTGACGAATTCGCAGACTGCAAACAGTGCACAGGCGAGGATCATACTCTGGATAGACTGCTTTGCAAATCAGCTTGCGATAGGCTCTTCGCGAGTTGTGTGCTCAACTTCGCGGTCGACGACGAGCACGGGCAGACCGCATGCTCCGAAAAACTCCGCCGTTTTTTCGTTCCACATTGTCAGCAAGAATTGATGGCCGTCTTTACCAAGATCGGAAAGCAGCAGAAGAGTTTTTTCAGCGAACGGCCGATCTGGATACGTCCAGTGATCGCTAAGGCAGACTGGAATCAGCAAGCCAGCCTGGCGAAGATGATCGAACAGGGCCAGCTGAACGCAAATGGTTGCTTGCAAGCCAAGTTCCTCGTCCGCGTCTGCGAACGATTGCGAGTACTTTCCCGTTTGCTCGACAAAAAACTGCTCGCTGGATTCGTCAAATGTAATTTCGACGTCTTCCCAACCGGTCGTTGTGCGCAGGTATTGCGATGCTTTGCTCAGCGTATCACTGGGAACAATTTCAGTTTCATCTGTCGATTCCGGACGCGATTCCAACACTTCCTGCAAGATCAAGTTGGACACCAAGTCTTGTGTAGCGCGTTTGATTTTTGCTGTCGCCTCCGCTGAATTCAGCCGTTTCGAATCGCTTGAACGATTTTCGGTGAGTGCGTCGAGCTGCTGCACTGTTTGGCTCAGGTGCCGTTGGTGATCGAGCAACGTTTGGTCGATGCTTGTTCGCTGATGCTGCAAATCGGCAAGACGGCTTGCAAGTTGCTCGCTGTCGTTTGATGCGAGTAGCTCGCGAACCTGATCGCCATCGCCGCTGGCTGCGAGCGCGTCTTCGATTCGCGACCGCAGTTCGGCGATCTTCGCTTTGTTATCGCGTTTTCGCTCGTTGCGAATAAGCTCTTTCAGTTCGATCAGCGTTTCGACACCGGTTCCTTGGATTCGCTTCTTGCGTTCTCGCTTGAGTCGTTTTAGCTTTGATTGCAGACGCCTTTCTCGCTCTTCCAAATCTGCTGATTCGTTGCGGATTCGGTCAGCCGAATCGTTGATTCGTTCTAGATTGTCGCGAAGTCGATCAACGATCGTTGCGACAGGAAACTGTTCGATTTCCACTTCCGTGGTTTGCAGTTCGATGGCGGCACGTTGCTGCCAAGCGGACAGAAACCTTGTTCGCGATTCGAGCTCCGACCGCAGCTCATCCAGCCTGTTCATCGCGAATGCGTCGCGTGTGTACGCAGGCTCTTCGCCTGGGAATGACGGTTCGTCCGAGAACTTGCGGATCACGTTGGGCGGTGTGTCGTCATGCTCGAATAAATCATCGCATGATTCGCAGAACTCAGACGAGTACTCGGTGGCCTCGTGATTTGGCACCTGCACTCGGAGCTGCTGTGCGAGACGATTGGGAGAAAGCGTTGCCGGAAGCTCATAGGCAATCAATGCTTCACGCCAATTGTGCAGTGCGATATCAAGTTGTTCTCGTGCGACGCGTTGCGAGATTTCAGGATCAAACGATCCCATGATCTTGTCGTTGTCTGCAAGTCGCAGCACCGCGATTCGATCGAGCATTTGTAAAATCTCGCCGCGGAGAGCGTTCAGTTGGACGAGTGGAGCGCGTTCCAGGCTTATTTTCAGAATGCCGACGCTGAACATTGCCAAGACGCCCATGCCGATCGCCAGCCATTCTCGGCCGCCCAAATTGGTTGTCATGCCGACTCCAACCAGCAGCAGCCCGCAGACGAACACGGCCAGTATTCCTCCGATTGCTCCCGCAGGTAACGTTCGGCGGTCTCGAAGCACGTCGCAGATTTCGTTTAATTCTTCGATCTGTTCCGTAAGTTCGCGTATTTCGGCTGCCGATTCTGGATCCAACTCGGCAACGCCCGAATCGCTGGATGCGTATCGTTCCGCAGCGCGCAATTGCTTCCTTGCATCTTTGACGTCCGCCGCAAATGGAGCGAGAATTTTCAGCAGGCGGTTCGGTGATTGTTTAGGTTGGCTCGCTTCGATCTGGATTTCGACTTGCTCGACATCGTTCGCACATTCGTCCTGAATCGCGTGCTGCAATTGCCGACAATCGAATTCGGCTGACTGCGCGCGGTCAGCCTCTGATAGTAGTGCTCGCAGTTCTGAGTCCGCGTCGCTATGGTTCGTTGCCGATGCTCGTTCGCAGGAACGTCGGTCACGCTTGAGCGAAGAAATCTCATTGCGAAGATTGGCGGCTTGAGCGTCGAACTCTTCGATGGCCTTTGCGATTTCGCGCAGCTCGTCAATCGAATGAGTGTCAGCGTCTAGGTTTTGCAAACGGTCGAGCTGTTCCCAGCTATCAACGAGTTGATACGATAGTTGCAAGGGCCTCAGCGCAGACTCAATCTGATCGCGATGATTGCGTTCCGATTTCAGCGAGTCCTGCAGTGAATTTCGTTTTTTCAGCAGTGTCGCATATTGAGCGAATTCTGCTTTTAGTGCATCCACCTGCGTTCCGGCGAGATCGCCTTTTGCATTCAGCAGACTCTCTTGAAGCACTTCGTTGCGGAATCCGATTCGCTCGCGGATGTCACCATCGTTCCTTGTCTTCGCAACGCGAACAGTTTCCGAGTGAAACAGATCGGCCAGCCCAAGATCGCAGACGAGCGAGCCGATTTCTTGTGGCTGCACGCCGTCATGATAGATCGACTCGAACAGTGCAACGTCTGCGTCGGACAAAAGAGTTGCGATCTCGTCGTCGGACATGATCGCTTCGCCCATTTCATCAGACACAAAAAAGATCGTTTCGCTCAACTCGGTGTCTTCGCCAATAAACGCGTTGAAGACACGCTGTGCGAACTCGTCTGCAGATTGCCAGTCCGGCATCAAAATCGCGTTAACGCCGGGCCTCAAACCAGCGATCACCAAATCGCTTTCGCCGAGGAATTCGTCTGCTTGGATTCGTTGAAGTAACACAAGTGGCATCCTTGCTCATGTGGTGTAATGCTGCGCTCGTTGAGACAATACTGTGAGCGATTCGCGATTGTATATTCGCGCTGCTATCGTAACCAATTGCTACGATGGCAAGAACAGCAATCACTTTTCGTGATTCATTAACGTTTAGACGTGTCGAGAAAAATATGACCAATGATGATCGAACGACCGTCGCTCAATTGAGAGCTGCAGTCGCCAATTTTGTTGCGGAACGAGAGTGGCAGCAATTCCATTCGCCGAAAAATCTGTCAATGTCGATTGCAATTGAAGCGGCCGAACTGATGGAACGCTTCCAGTGGCGGACCGACGAGCAAATCCGCGTAATACTGAATGACGAATCGCAACGACTGGCGATTGAAGAGGAAATCTCTGACGTGTTGAGCTATCTCTTGGCGATGGCAAATGTGATCGAAATGGACGTTTCCGAAGCACTCGCCGATAAGATGGAGAAGAACTCGAAGAAGTACCCGGCTAACCAGTTTCGCGGCCGATTTGGCCCCGAGGATACATAAAACTTCAGCTGCGATCAGTGCCACAAGAAAGACCTCGCAACAAAAAAGGGTCGCGTTTCCACGACCCTTCTTGTACGCGATTTTGCAAGTGTTACGCGCGGCGACGCACAATGCCTGCCATGCACAACAATGCGAGTCCGAACAGCGACAACGAACTTGGTTCTGGTGCTGCAACCGAAGCCCCGATGTTGGCAGTCGCATCAGCAGTAAAGTCGGCAACTTGCCCGTCGTTTGTTAGCGACAGCCCGTCACCTCCGTTGACGTCGGTCAAGCTGATCGAAAGACTGCTATCGATCAGATTCAGATCGTAGGCAGTCAGAATCGAACCACCAGTAAAGGCGCCAAATTCGGTTGTCAAAAAACCTCCAGTTGCGGTTCCGCCAACTGGTCCAGACAGAATTCCGTCTCCCAGCGTTGCGGAAAGCAAGAGTTCGTTGTTCGTGTCGTACAACGCGAACGATCCACCGGTTGTTTCTTGAAGAATTGAATTTCCGATCATCGCGGGCGAACCGGCGAGGTTAACTCCGCCCATCGTGAAACTCAGATTGTTGCCACCGAACGGTTGGCTCCCGGCTGCACTCAAAACACTGTTTAGAAAAGTCACTTCTGTGTTTTGGTCACCGGCCGTAGCGCCTAGCCCGTCATCAACGGTTGATAGTTCGCCACTGATAAGCTCAATATCTGCGAGACTGTCGGTGCTGAGTCCGAGTTTGATAATCGTCTCTGCATTAGCTTGCTGGAATGCAACCAGCATCGCTGCAACACTTGCAGCAGTTTTCCATCGATTCATTAGCGTCTCCTTCGTTGTACGTTTTGAATCTGGGGTTGGGTCTCGTGGGTCAAGACCTTGCAGGTCAGCATTCAGAGCGCGTATCGCATGAAGGGCAGTCCCAGATTCACTACTGGTGACGATGGTGGTTTTGCAGCAAGAAACCACGGCACCTTCCTTGGTTACGGTTTCCCAAAAATGACTAACCCTGTCGGTCAGTGCGGCCGAATATAGATCTGGGTTGTTGCGCTCGTCAACACCAACGATCCCTAGTTTCAATAGAAAACCTAGAGTCTAAATCTTCTGATGTAAGACAGGAAAAATAGGGGTTGTGTAGGACTGCAATAGATCAGGATGTCTTGAAATGATTTCTTGCCGCGATAGCAAGCTCGCACTCTAACGGGTTGCATCATCGGCAGCTAACGGTCGGCAAACTCGGCGAGCCGTGTTTTGAGTGGTACCAGATCGTCACCGAGAACGGCCAAACGTAGTTTTCGATGATCGAGATCACGTTCGCTGCGCCGATCTGCGCATCGATTGCGTACTTTGCCTGTTGTCGTACGCCCTCGCGGATTCTCTCTGACGTCACGAACAGAGTGAACTTCGATCCTGAGAACGTTTGCCAGTGGATCGTATTTGAGCAATGCGCTACTTGCGACGGCTCTTGCGGCGACCTGAACGGATTTTCGGGCATTCGTGAATCTCCATGCTGGGGTTTCCTGCGTAACGACTGGGAAGGAGAAGTGCTGTTTCTGCAAAGGCAGTGCCGGGGCATGCGTGTTACGGCGATTCTATTCATTCTGGCAAAATGCCGCTGAAAATCGATTCAAACACGCCATGCACGCAAATGTTTGACACTCAATCGGCCCGCCACCTATACTGGTCGCTCCCGCCGTAATTTCCTACCGCTTGCATTAGAGATCAGGAGCAGAACGATGCTCGTAATTCCTGGCCAATCCGGAAAAGACTTGTGCGACCGAAATCTAAGGCCGAGCCGTAGGCAGCTGATGCAAGTTGGCGGTTCGTCGGTCTTGGGGCTGAGCCTTGCCGGTCTGATGAAGGGGCAGGCGACTGCCGCAACCGCCGGTGCTGCAACAGGAGCACCAGGGTTTGGCAAAGCAAAGAGCGTCATCATGGTCTACCTGCAAGGTGGACCAAGCCACTTGGATCTTTGGGATCCGAAGGACGACGTGCCTGACAACGTTCGCAGCCAGTTCAAGCGAATTAGAACGAAAGTTCCCGGCATGGATGTGACAGAGAACATGCCGAAACTCGCTGGTGTGACAGACAAACTCACTTTGATCCGATCGATGAGCTACACGCCCGTCGGACTGTTTAATCATACGGCAGCCATATACCAAATGCACACGGGGTACACCGCCGATAAGGTAAGTCCATCGGGACAGCTGGAACCTCCGACTCCGAAAGACTTCCCGACGTTCGGAT
>JAGQPC010001037.1 GCA_020426925.1 Planctomycetales bacterium
GATTGGTTCTGGCGAGGCTGGTTCTACACAACGAAAGAAGTGGACATCGCGTTGACGGGTCTGCGAGTTTATGAAATTAATACTCGCAATCCAGACATTGAAAAAGCAATTCAGCGAGACAAACGCGAAGATACCGAAGACCGAGACGTGACCGATCGGCGAAACAAGGGAACCGAACGCCTTGTCGATCGCTATCCTGAATTAAAGGACTTCTACAACGAATACGACGAACTCGACGTAACCGCAAAAGACCGCCGTGAATATCAAGAGTTCATCGAAGAGCTGGAGGACGACGAAGTCGATCTACTCAACGTTCGTCAAAAGTTCTACGTCGTCGACATGCAAAACATCGGTGGTCTCGTGATGCCGGTCCATCTGCGAGTTGCATTTGCGGATGGATCGAACCGTGAAATCAAGATGCCCGCCGAAATCTGGCGTCAGAATCACAAAAAGGTTTCGCGATTGATTCTCTCGAAGGCAGAAATCACCAGCATTGAACTTGATCCGAATCTCGAGTCTGCGGACACCGATCGGCATAACAATCACTGGCCTCCGACACCGGTCGAGTCTCGATTTGAACTCTTCAAATCGAAAAAGTCCAAGAACCCAATGCAGGAGGCTGAGGCCGAAAAGGAGCGAGCTGAAGAAGAGAAAAGTGACGAGGACGAAAAGCCGGAAGAAAAACCGGAGAGGGATTAGCCGATGCAATGGGCCAATCGCGTGAAGCTTCTTGCTGTCAGTGGAACGGCGTTCGTTGTCTGCCTGTTGCTCTGTTTATCGGCTCATGCTCATCCCGCCCACGAGACGCACGCGGAAATCGCTTGGAACGCGGAATCAAGCACGTTCGAGATCGCGCTGAAAGTTCGAGCGATCGATTTAGAAGCGGCTCTTTCTGAAGTTCAGCCGAACGCCAAGCGCGTGGACCTTGCGAAAGATAGCGACGCAGACAATCGCATCGCGAAGTATTTGGCGGACCGATTTACGATTAAGTCCCCAACCAATAAAACCGGTGCGATCGCATATTTGGGAAAGGAAGTCGATGACCGGACAGTTTGGCTGTACTTTGAAATCCGGTGCGAAGATATCAGCTCGCCGACTGGCTGTTTACTTGCGAACCGAATGTTATTCGGAACACTCGAAGGTCAAATTAACAAAGCAGAATTGAAGGTCGGTGAATCGAGCCGCATCTTAACCTTCAACGAAAAGTCGCCCACGGTAACGATCGAACCGGTCGACCAAAAGCACAAGACTCCGTCGTGGGCGCCGCCTGAATCGCTCGATTCGCTGCCCAGCATTGTAGGACTCCCTGATCTGTTTACACGAGCGAACGGAGAGCGGGTCAAGTCCGTCGGCGATTGGCAGCTTCGCAGGACGGAAATCCAAGACATGATTTCTTACTACGAGTACGGGCATATGCCCCCACGTCCGGACCAAGTCGTGGCGATCGAACAAAGCAGCGGTGACACGCATTTCGGCAAGGCAACGAAAGAGCTGATTACTTTAGCGATCGGCACTCGTGAAAAGCTGCCGATGAAGATCGCGATTCATATACCAGAGTCTTCGCCCCACAAAAAGCTGCCTGTCGTCATTACAGAATCGCATCGGATCAGCGAGCTGCCTTGCATCGGATCTTTCATGAACGCCGGATACGGGTTCGTCCAATATCAGCGAGAAGACTTAGATCCGGACGAAGCGAACGCAATCGGTCCGGCTCAAGCAGCGTATCCAGATCACGACTGGGCGACGCTCGCCGTTTGGGCGTGGGGAGCGATGCGAGTTGTCGACTATTTGGAATCTCGAGATGAATTCGATTTGGAGCGGATCGCAATCACCGGACACTCGCGAGGAGGCAAAGCTGCGTTGCTGGCCGGCGCGTTGGATGAGCGGTTTGCACTGGTCGCGCCAAACGGATCGGGATGTGGCGGCGCTGGATGTTTTCGGGGAACTTCCGACAAGAACGAATCGCTGGCACAGATTACGGACCCGAATAGGTTCGGCTATTGGTTTCACGAGCGGTTTCGTTGGTTTGCGAACCAAGAAGATCGCTTGCCGTTCGACCAGCACTTTGTGAAAGCATTGGTGGCTCCGCGAGCATTGCTCTGCACCGAGGCGCGTGGCGACATTTGGGCCAATCCGCACGGAACTCGCCGGACAAGCATTGCCGCGCGAGACGTGTTTGCGTTTCTTGGATCACGCCCACGAATCGGACTGTCCTATCGCGATGGCAAACACGATCAAACTTTGGACGATTGGCAGCGACTGCTCGAATTTGCAAATTGGCAGTTCTACGATATCTCTCCAGCCGATCCGGCTGTCTTTTGGCAAGCCCCGTAGAACTAGGACAGTTTCGTCCAAATCCTGCGAACTTTGATTTCGGTCAATCGAGTCGCCTTTATTAGTTATTAGCTATAGGACGTTGTGTTTTCTGCCCCAACCGGGGCCGAAAGACAACATGCGTGCTTCGGATAACCTACCCTGTAGTGTTTCACCTTTTGGCCATGTCGATGTGGTCACGCCTAACTTGTACAATAACACTATCAGTTAGTGTGTCCCGTTGATCATGTGATGAAGTGGAGCGGAGTTTCTAACAATTCGATCTGAACGAAAGTTGTAGGTGCCCAATGATTCGCTACCGCTTCATGCTGCAGTTGATTACGCCGCTGTTTTTCTCATTTCCATGTTTTGGACAGGCTCCCGGCATTATTGGCGAATTAGAGCTTGGTACCGATATCTTGGTTGAACCGCCAGCATCGAGTGAAAGCGAGACTTCAACGGATCCGTTTGAGTCCACGGACTCCGATATCGGTAATCAAGGCGATCTACCGTTTACCGAAGACGAACTAAATCACGCATTAAGAGAGCTGTATAAGGAAGAGCAGGAGCAGTCAAAACACACGGACACTGAAGAAGAATTCGTTTTGCCGATCGTTGGCTATGCTGAACTCTTTCTTGAAGTTCCGTTTCAGTCTCAAGTGAGCATATCCACGAAGGAAGCTCCCAAGGAGTACTACTTGAAACAGCAAGGTAGGCGGAGGTCAGTTCTTGTCCCAATTCGAACTTCAGGCCTGACAACCGTTTCAATTTCGGTGTCGTTACCAGATGCTCTGCCATCGGATGCGGTACCAGAGCCATATCAAACATTTATGACTATGAAGTCACTGGATCGGCGCCACATTTCCATTTCGCGGAGTGACATCGTAGAGCGATTGGACCATCGCAGGCTGGCGTCTGTACTGGCAGTTGCAGTAGATCCCAGCAAAGTGCAAAACCTGTTTTCCATGGGGCCGCCCGCGGCGAGCATGGTCGATAAAGCCGGATGGTCAATGGATTCATCATTTGGCATGTTGTCCGAAGACTTACCGCCGATATGCCTGGCCCCCGGTGAAGTCCTTGTTAATGAAGCCGTCATCGTACCTGAGGAATCAGAAACGCATGGAGCGGATGCCGAAACGCCAATGCCCGAAGTTCACCCGGACCATTCCGAACCTGTTTCTGATGGCGGTGGCGGCGCCGAGGAAGAACACGAACCGACTAGCTGACCGTAAGAGAAACTACCATCGCGAACCGACATTGGAGCGAGTGATGTTCCATGGCTGACAATTCGAAAAAAACACTCAAAAAGAAGCGAGTGCGGAAGTATCTGGCGAAGATCCTTAGACAGCAATCTCTGCCGATCGAGACCGCTAGAGAGCTGGTATTGCTCCGCTTTCAAGAATGCCCCGACCAAGCAGCAAGCGTTCTACTGTCAATCATTGCGAAAGCAGCGGAATCGAGTGCTGATTCGCGATTCTACCTGTTCGAGGCGGATTCAGGCTCAGTACACATTGCCTGCGCGGATGGCGATGGCCAGACAATCGACGCGAGCTGGCGATCCGAATTTAAATCGGCGCTCAGCAGGTTCATGCCCGATAGTGACGGCGGTGAACGTAGCCGGAGCTTTAGCGCACCAAGGGCCGGAGAAACTTCGTTTTGCAGCGCGGCCTGCCAACGCGTAGCTAGTCTACTGCAAACTCGGCAGTATGGCTGCATTTCGGTTAACGATTTAGAGCAAGAGCTGGGGAAAGTCCTAGGTTTGGGAGAAGTCGTCAGAGTACTTGGCTGCGTAGCTCAATGCAGCAGCTTCAAAGTCGTGACGATAAGGAACACGAGATACGTTTGCCTCCGGCGTTGATGAGCAGATCAGATCTTTCGATGTGAACCTTTTAACGGGAACGAGCGTCCACAGATCTGGACGCTCGTGTTCGCGACGTAGCCGTGACCAGATCACTGCTTTACCTGCGGTAGGGGTCAGCGAGTTCCATGGGCACGGGAGCAACGTTGCCAGGGCTAACCGATTCCTCGGGCGAAAAGGCCCCAGATCCATCGGTAACAGGCGGCGTGCTGTAAATCACTTGACCATCGCTTACTGGGACATCGGACATAACCTCCATGCGTATCGGCGTGCGATGCTTCGGGTCGTAGAGCGGCTCACGAAGCTCCACGGGACGGCGATCGCGGTGCTCGAATCCTTGCCCCGCTGGATCATCGTCGTCATTCATTTTTTGGTAGGTGTAGCCGCCTGGATGGTATGGAGACGGCTGACGCTGCCTGTGGTACAGGTCGGGTCGCAGATGCTCAGGTGTGTCGGTTTCCATTCCGAGAATATCATCCACGGTTCGGGTTGTTATGTCATAGACGCTGCCTTCAACCGACATCCGACGCCCGCGAACGACGTGCTCGGCATCACGAACCGACAAGTGATTCAGATCAACAACACTTGGTGCCCATCTTAGTCCCATCAAATCG
>JAGQPC010001038.1 GCA_020426925.1 Planctomycetales bacterium
CACATCCCGATTGTCGCATTGACCGCTCACGCGATGAAAGGGGACCGCGAACTGTGCATGCAAGCAGGCATGGATGGATATCTTTCGAAGCCGATGCAGAAGAAAGAACTGTACGAAACGATTTTGCATTTCACCGCAGGGGCACTCAACCACTCACAGCAAGACTCGTGTCGTCTGACCGAACATCGCGAAGTGATGGAAGGATTAAACATGCAAATGGCAGACGAGCTTCCCTTGCTGATCGAACGATTGCAGAAGGCCGTAGACGACAACGACATCTCTGAATGCCACGATGTTCTGCGAACTTTGATTCACAGCGTGCATGCGTTCGAAGTGCCTGTTGCGGAAGAGACGACTCGCATTGCAAGCCGAGCTTTAGCATCGCGCGAAATCCCGACCGCAAAGAACGCGATGCAGGAAATTGAACAACACCTGCCATCGCTTATTGAATCGCTGTCGCCACACTCGCACTGATAACGCGGGGAAGAGTCAGATTTAGATTGGCCTACTCGGACGCGTAGGTGAGTCCTTTGTCCGAGATGTCTTTTCGGCACCAAGCCCCGTTCCAGCGAATGCAACGCACGGCTTTGTAAGCTTGAAGCTTCGCCGCGGAAATCGACGAACCAATCGCGGTTACACCCAGCACTCGACCTCCATCCGTTACGACATCGCCGTTGTGAAGTCGAGTCCCAGCGTGAAACACTTTGACGTTTTCCAACTCCTCGGCCTCATCGAGTCCACGAATCGGAAAACCCTTCTCGTACGAGCCCGGATAGCCTTCACTAGCCATGACGACGCAAACGGCAGGACGAGGATCCCACTCCAACGGCTCGATCTGGTCAAGCCGCCCTTCGATCGTTGCCATGAAAAGCGTAACGAGGTCAGTTTTCAAACGCATCAGCAACGGCTGGCATTCCGGATCGCCAAATCGCACGTTGTATTCCAACACTTTGGGGCCTTGGTTCGTGACAATCAGCCCCGCATAGAGCACTCCGCGGAACGGCCGTCGTGAACGTTTCATAGCGTGCACCGTAGGCACAAGAACTTGTTCGTCGATCATTGACAACATCTTTTCATCGACAAGTGCCGTCGGACTGTAGGCTCCCATGCCACCAGTATTGGGCCCAGTATCACCATCAAACGCTGGCTTGTGATCTTGTGCCGGCGAAAGAGGCACGATCGTCTGGCCATCGGTAATTGCGATCAAGCTTGCTTCGTCGCCATCGAGCCGTTCTTCTAAGACCAGCTGGGAGCCGGCTGTCCCGAATTCTTGTTCGCTGGTAAGTCGATCGACGGCCTCAAGTGCCTCCTTGCGATTATGGCACACGATCACGCCTTTACCCGCGGCGAGACCATCTGCCTTGATCACTAAAGGCACGTCTTCCGTATCGGTGTGGTAACGATCGCTAATGAAACGCTTAGCACTGCTGCCGTTGCGGAAGACTTGATAGTCGGCAGTTGGAACATCAGCATTTCTCAGGACTTCCTTGCAGAAGACTTTGCTCGCTTCCAGTTCAGCTGCCGCCTTGCTGGGGCCGAACACGGGAAGACCTTCGGCTTGAAATGCGTCGACGATGCCAGCTGCAAGCGGAGCCTCAGGCCCAATGACTGACAATCCGACATCGTTTTGCTTGGCAAATTGAATCAGGCTTTCGAAATCGGTTGCGGAGATGTCTACGTTTTCCGCATCTAGGTCCGTTCCGGCATTTCCCGGAGCGACAAATACGCGGTCCGCTTGCGGACTCTGGCCCAGCTTCCAAGCCAACGCGTGCTCACGTCCTCCGTTTCCGACAACGAGAATATTCATTTGAAATCCAGTTCACCTAGGCAGAAGGCGTTTCGTGAATTGAAGTTATGGCGCTGCACGCCTGATCCGTCTGTGAGGAAAGAGATTTTAGATGTCCCGACAGAGATGCGGAAGTACCGATGGTTTCGACGTGCGCGCCAACATCCAGCTCAACAACGCTACCCACGTTTCGGCTTCGGGATTCGGCTGCCACCTTTTTTGCCTCGACCGCGTTTAGCAGGGGATTTTGTCTCGACTTCAGAAATCTTTTTGCCAATCGAATCTCGCAACTGAGTGATGCGATCGCGAAGTCCGGCTGCTCGTTCGAATTCCAGCGACTCGGCTGCCTCCAGCATTTCGGCCTCGAGCTCGTTGATGTACTCTTCAGTAATATATTGAGCTTCGTCTTCGCGACCGACCGCCGCGTTGGCCTCGCGATGGGCTGCAGCTGCAGCTTCGATTCCTGAGCGAATGTTCTTGCGGACGGTTTCAGGCGTAATGCCGTGCTTGGTGTTGTACTCCTTTTGAATTGCTCGGCGGCGTTCCGTTTCTTCAATAGCTTTTTGCATCGAAGCGGTGACCTTGTCCGCATACAAAATGACCTTGGCGTTCACGTTCCGAGCGGCGCGAACAATCGTTTGAATCAGCGAAGTTTCACTGCGCAAGAACCCTTCTTTATCCGCATCTAGAATTGCGACAAGGGAGACCTCAGGCAAGTCCAATCCCTCACGTAGCAGGTTGACGCCGACCAACGCTTCAAATTTTCCTTCGCGAAGATCTCGAAGCAGATCGACTCGTTCAAACGCATTCAATTCGCTATGGAGCCATCGGCACTGAACTCCGTTCTTCGAAAAGTAGTCAGCAAGGTTCTCGGCCAATCGTTTTGTCAGAGCGGTGACGAGCACGCGTTCGCCAATCGCAGACCGCTCCTTGATCTGTTCCAGCAAATGAGGCACTTGCCCTTGGGCTGGCACGAGTTCAATTTCAGGATCGAGCAATCCTGTTGGGCGAATCAGTTGTTCGACGATCTCGCCCTCCGTCTTTCCCAGTTCGAAGTCTCCAGGCGTTGCAGAAACGTAAACGACTTGATTGATTCGGTCTTCCCATTCGTCGAAAGTGAGCGGCCGGTTGTCCAGCGCACACGGCAATCGAAAGCCGTGCTCAACCAAAGTCGTTTTGCGGCTGCGGTCTCCTGCATACATCGCGCGGATTTGCGGAACTGTAACGTGCGACTCGTCGATAAACAGCAAAAAGTCTTTCGGAAAGAAACTGAACAACGTGTCCGGAGTCGATCCGGGCGGCCGACCTGAAAGAGGGCGACTGTAGTTTTCCACGCCCGGACAATAACCAACTTCTTGCAACATTTCGATATCGAATCGAGTGCGTGCGTTCAAACGTTGCGCTTCGAGCAGCTTATTCTGATTTTGGAATTTCTCGAGTTGTTCGGCGAGTTCTTTCTTGATCTCTTCAACGGCCTGTGCGATCCGCTCTTCTGGCATGACAAAGTGCTTTGCCGGGTAGATAAACAGCTGCTGTTCGGTGCGAACCGTTTCACCACTGGTCGGATTGATTAACGAGATCTGGTCGACCTCGTCGCCCCACAATTCGACTCGGTAAGCAAACTCTTCGTATGAAGGCCAGATTTCAACGCTATCACCACGGACGCGGAACTTTGATCGTTCGAGCACAACGTCGTTTCGCTGATACTGAATGTCGACCAGCGCACGCAGGATGTCGTCGCGCTCGACAGTCTGGCCTTTTTGCACTGCGACCATCATGTCTTGATAGTCTTTGGGCGACCCCAAGCCGTAGATGCAAGAAACACTCGCCACAATGATCACGTCGCGGCGACTTACAAGCGCGCTGGTTGATGCGAGTCGCAGACGATCGATCTCTTCATTGATCGAGGCGTCCTTCTCGATGT
>JAGQPC010001039.1 GCA_020426925.1 Planctomycetales bacterium
GCCGCGCAGCGGCTTTCTTGAACAATAAAATGCACACGGAGCGGCGAACGTCGTCGCTCTCGGTGGCCGGGCTGTCCGTCGCCGCCCGGTGATTTTCAGCGTTCGTCGGACAGTAGGTGAGCGTCACAGAATGCTTCGTACATTTCTTGCTCTGGTCGCATCTGTTTTCGTCACGGCTTGCCCGTTGGTCGCTGATGATGAATTGAACGAGCTGATCGAGGATCTCGCCAAAGTGGCTGAACCGGGGGTTGGCTACTCTGGTTACTTCTCCGGCTCGCGGTTCTTGCCCTACGGTGATTCCGAACAGCTCGGGACGTTTGTATTTGGTGGAACGTACCGCTCCGAATCTGACACTCTGCGAAAAATCGTCGCCAAAGGTCCGGGTGCAGTTCCGACGTTGCTCGAGCATCTCTCAGACGCCAGAAGGATCGCGATGGAGCCGTTAGCCGGGATGATGTGGATGGATTTTCCGGACGAGTATGACTTTAACCGTCGCACTCGTACAAAGCCGCCACCCAACGTTAACCGAGACATGTTTGACAGCAACGAAAAGCACCCGGATTCGCATGCAATAACGATTGGCGACCTATGCTTCGTCGCAATTGGCCAGATCGTCAATCGAAATTACTCGGCGACTCGATATCAGCCAACCGGCGGCCTCGTCGTCAATTCACCGACCTATTCCAAGCGGTTACGAGATGCGTTGGTTGCGGACTGGAGCGACTTAACCGCTGAGAAGCACCGCCGACTGCTGATCGAAGATTTCGAAAAACCCGACCATGTAGCTCGGCGGATTGGCGCCTACTGGCGGTTGTCATTTTATTACCCTGATGCCGTTGAGCCGTTGGTGTTGCGGGCTCTCGAACAACCTGTATTCGACGTATTCAAAATCGCAGAGTTTTGCCGTGACAACCTCTACCACGCAAAAGCGGAGGATCGAAAACAGCTCTACGACAATTTCATTCGCGAAAATGGGAACCACTATTCCGTGGGCGTGATGGCACAATTGTTTGACGATCTGGCTACGCTCGAAGCGCATGAGGAACGCCGAATCAGTCCACCGCTAACGGAGTATAGTACTCAGCCAAGAGAATTGTTAATCCAGTTGTTCGACAAATCGGACTCCATCAAGAGCACGGATCGTCCACAAATGACCGTAATGTCTGAGTCCGAGCGAGCCCGGTTTATTGGCAGTTTGACCCACGACGAAAGCAAGCGGATTGGAGAGGTTGTCAAACAGATTTACGTGCAGCATACGGAGGATGATTACCTGGCCCCAGCGTGTCTGAATTGCCTGGCCAACCGGGGGTACGGGGAGTTTCTAGTGGACCAGCTCAACCAAATCGATTTTGCTTCGAGCGAGGCAAGTCATCTGCACAGCGAGTATCTCGAAGCCATCGCCACGTCCAAATCCGTGGTCGTCCGGGAGCGGCTCCTGCAAGTAATAAGAGAAACTGCCAATGATACGTATTTCATTCACGCGCTCGCGGGATTGGACAATGTTCAAGACGCGGTGGTTTGGGATAACGCGACAAGAATACTGAGTGGTTTGCCCCAAGATACAGAGGCAGGACGTGGCATTCTTGCGCTGATCGCCAATAAATTCCCGGACAAAGCGGAAGAGTTGTTCAAATCGTTTCTGGCTACGGGCAGTCCGAAGCGCGCCGAAACGATGTGTGTCGTTCTCTGGTATGGTCATCCTCTCTCACCCAAGATTCTTGCGCCGTTACTCGACGACAAGCGTGAGCTAAGTGGATTCTCAATCCCATTGCGCGTCTGTGACAGGGCTGCCCAGGCAATCAGTCACACCACGGAAGAAATCAAGTTCGACAGTGAATGGTCGCAGCAGATGAAGGATGCTGCCATTGTGAAACTCAAAGAGTACTGTGAGAATCGACGGTAATCGGATGCCGGCCGACGAATCGGGTAGCCGCGGCCAT
>JAGQPC010001040.1 GCA_020426925.1 Planctomycetales bacterium
GTATTGGGTCCATCTGCTTGCTATGAAACGCATAGCTAACTCGCAACGCTTTGCAGAACACTCCTTCTTTGTCGAGACGAGCGGAGATTTCGTCCAGTGCGACCGCGTCTCCAGAAAGCGTTAACGATGATGGACCATTAATCGCAGCGACCGAGACGATATCACCGTATCGCGAGATTTAGTTTTTCGCTTCTGGTTCTGTCAATGCGGCCGCGATCATCCGCCCTTCGGCTGGAGCCAAATCCATGCAGCGACCGCGGTGATAGATAATGCGAACAGCGTCTTCTAAATCGTAAACGCCTGCCAAGTACGCTGCGGCCACCTCTCCCACACTGTGGCCCACGAGCGATTGCGGCTCAATTCCCCATGCCTTCCATACCTCGGCAAGTCCCGCCTGCAATGCGAAAATGCATGGCTGCGAAATCGATGTCTCGTTCATCCGAGACGTCTCTTCTGACCGCGTGAGTTCTTCGATCAGCGACCATTCCCCAAGTTCGCGTACGACCGCATCGCACCGTTCAATAATGTTGCGGAAGATCGGTTCGTCTTCCAGCAGCTGGCGCCCCATGCCCCACCATTGCGGACCTTGTCCCGCGCAGACAAACGCCAAATGCGATGTGAGGTCGTGAGGTGCTCGGCCAGTTACGCTGTCTGTCTCATCGTCGCTGGCAAAAGCACGCAGCTTCGCAACAAGATCTTCGGAGCCGGAAGCGAACAACACGGACCGATGTTCGTGGTGAGATCGACGCAAAGCGGCGTTCGCAATGAAATCGCCAAACGAGAATTCTGTTTGGCGATTATCGACAAAATCAGCCAACTGTGCGGCACTTGATCGTAACGCTTCTGCACTGCGAGCGGAAACTGTGAACGGCTCGACATCACGATGGTCAGAATCATTGTCGCCGTGGGCAACGGTTTGCGAATCGATCCCCTGAAGAATCGCGTGAGCGTTCGTTCCGCCGTACCCGAACGAGTTGATTCCAGCGAGACGATCGTGGCCGTTTGTTTCAGGCCATGGTTGGTCGGTTGCGACCGCCAGTTTCAATCCGTCAAAGTCGATATCCGGATTTGGGTTTTCAAAATGCAGATTGCCTGGAATGTGTTTGTGATAGAGTGACAGCGCGACCTTGATCAAACTGGCAGCACCGGCTCCTGCTTCCAAATGGCCGATGTTCGTCTTTACGCTGCCGATGATACATCGCTCGCCGTCTGGGCGATTCTTCGCGAGCACGTTCCCCAACGCTCGCGTTTCGATTGGGTCGCCAACCGGCGTACCGGTACCGTGAGCCTCGACATATTGAATCTGAGTCGGCGAGATGTTCGCTGCAGCGCAAGTTTCGCCTAAAAGCGCTTCTTGCGATTCTTGGCTGGGTACCGTAATTCCGGGAGTTCGCCCGTCTTGATTGGAACCAGTCGCGCGAATCGCTGCGTAAATTCGGTCGCCGTCTTCGATCGCTTTTGAAAGCGGTTTTACGAAGATCATGCCCGCGCCTTCGCTACGGACAAATCCGTTGGCGCGCGAATCAAACGCTTTGCACCGCCCGTCAGGCGACAACATTCCCAGCTGACTGAAGCCAACATAGTGTTCAGGAGTCAACAGAGCATTAACGCCTCCGATCAGCGCCATGTCGCTTTGACCCTCCCAAACACTGTGGCATGCAAGATGGGCAGCGACCATTGCCGACGAGCAAGCCGTGTCTACGGCAACGCTTGGCCCTTTGAAATCAAAACAATAAGCGATCCGGTTTGCGGCAATGCTGAGCGCATTTCCCGTGTTCGTGTAGGCGTCGTGCGAACCGCGATCTTCAAAGCTCAAGACCTGAAACGAGTGCTCCCAACTCGAGATGCCCACGAAGACAGCGACTTTTTGACCTTTCAGGTTTTCGATCTGCTGTCCGGCATCGTCAATCGCCTCCCAAGCAGTCTCCAAGAGCATCCGTTGCTGAGGATCCATTCGTGACGCTTCGCGCGGCGAGATCCCAAAGAACTGCGGGTCAAACTTGTCAATGCCGCCTACGAAGCCACCTTGGCGCGTGAAGCTCTTTCCCGGAGTCGTTGATCGTTTATCGTAGAACTTCTTTTTGTTCCAACGATCTTCGGGAAGCTCGGTGATTGCATCGACGCCACTTGTCAGCAATTCCCAGAACTGGTCGGGCGAGTTCGCGTTGCCGGGAAATCGGCAACCAATCCCAATGATCGCCAGCGGCTCATTTCGTCTTGAATCGTTCATTGTCGTACTCACTTCGCCATAGCCGCCGTGCTTGGCGTGCGGTTACTCTTGGAATGCATCTTAGGGGCAGGCGGAGTAGACAATTCGCGTTGGAAATATTCGGCAAGCGGATCAAAATGCCGAGGCTCCTTCCATTCTGCGGTTAAATCTTCAATGACGTGATGTACCGAAACTCGCTCGCCGTTGCGATAGTGCTCGATAATTGGATGCATCGCGGCACTTTCGGAAGCGCGGGAAACATCTTCCTTGTTTGGACGAGGGATCGCGAACACGTTGCGAACGCTCTTGATCTTTTCCATTCCGAAGTTCATCGTCAGCTGGAAATAGTCGCTTTCGTCTCGCGCCCAAATCTCTCGAACGTAATCGCATGACAATTCTTCGAAGTAGCGTGCCGACGAGCGATCGTTGTCAATTGCAATTACATCACACAGAAAGCCATTCTGCTGCCACAGGCCCGAATTCGTGTTGACTCGGTGGAGAGTACGTCTCGCCAGCTCCATTGGGCACACATCAAATGTTGTAGGCATCAGAGGAACATCTTCGTATTTTTGTTGGAGCAGGCGACTTAGAAGCCGCACGTTGTAACGGAATCCGTGAACGAATGCCGATTGCGTTTTCTTGAAATCACGCGACTGCATAATCGAACCGGCGAAATAGAGATCCGGTACGTTCGTCGACTCCCAAATTGCCGACTGCCGAGGAAACCGATTGTCAATTGTCAATTCAGGACGGCATGACTCTCCAAAGTAGGACGGATCAAATCGGAATCCCGTACAGGCGATTACGCGGTCGTAAACAATCTCTTCTTCTTCGTCCAGATTTGAATAGTTGATGCCGACGTGATACTTGTCACCGTCCTTCAGGATGTATGAAATCGTTGCGTCCAGTGCAGCGTTTTGCGACTTCAGTTGATACGTATCGAGAAAGTTGTTGTTGACCGCTCGCAGGTGGCCGACGTAGTGACTTTGCCAAGCCATCTTCACGGTTTCTGGACTGGCCACGTGGATCAATGACGTCGTGCCGATCAAGTTGTCAGCCGTCTCAAACGCGGAGTTGCCTTTGCCCAATATCAGGACTCGTTGTCCAGCAAAGTCGTTCGGGTCAACCGATACGGTCGTGTAACATTCGACGTGTTCGATGCCAGGTATGTCGGCCACTTGTGGCAACGGAGTTCCGGTTGCAACGACGACTACTTTTGCTGAGTGCTTCGCACCTGATTCACATTCGATTTCAAAACGGTCGGCTTTGTCGATTCGACTGACGCGGGAATTGAATTCGATGTTAAGGTTCTGGCGACGTGCGTATTCCGACAAGTACTCAACCATCACGTTCGCATCGGGAAAGTACTTTTGGCTGAAGCTTTTGAACAGGAGCGGATCTTCATCGCCGTCGGACAGCAGAGAATTCCAGTCCCAACGCAGGTTGATGTTTGGGTCGTCGTAACCGGTGTGGACTTTATTGATTGAAATCAGCATTCGATGTCGTGGGAAGTCACGAAAGAATGCACCAGCAGTTTCGGTTGCCTCAAGAATGACGTAATTCAAACCGGCTTTTTGAAAGTAATAACCGAGTTGCAGTCCGGCGGGTCCAGCGCCAATGATGATGTAGTCGTAGGTCATTTTATCCATTTCATGTAGACTCCGTTACTCGCTGAATCGTCACAATAGCAATCGCCGTTTATGGAATCGGTACGGATAACCGTGGTTTAAACGAATTTCTGTCCACCAATAGCAGTACAGATGGTTGGTCGATCTGTGACAGTTAGCGTCAAAACTACGGCTTTGTTACTCGTTTGAGTTAGTCGTGTCGAAACGCAGCTGTAGGTAGCAGGCAAGCCGCACGATACGCGGGGTATGCCGCACCTAACAGACCGATCACGATTGCAATAGCAAACCCTTGAAGAAGGGCCGCGAAGCTGATGTGTGGTGATATCACTCCGGAAACGGCGGGTAGTTGACTTAACAGTCGAGTACATATGACGCCAAACGTAGCACCAATCAAGGCGGCAACCGCACTCAGCAAACATGCCTCGGACAAAATCATCCCGATCACGCGGTATCGTTTCCAGCCGATGGCCCGCAAAATGCCTAATTCTCGCGTCCGATCGTAAACGCTTGTGATCATCGTGTTCAGCATTCCTATCGCTCCGATGAAAAGAGCGATCAACGAGGTCATATTTGCCATCGCGCCGGCGATTTGAATGCGAGCATCATTTTTCACGAAATCTCGTGTTGGCATTGCAGAAAAAGTCGGATCTATCGCTTCGATCGCCTGCCGCGTCTTCTCCACGGCGTCAGTCGTCTGGCTCGCGAGCTTAACGTTGACAAACGTGATCTGGTTGTCGCGGTCGCTTAACCGCTGCAGCTGAGACAACGGAATGATCATCGAACCGTTTTCCCACGTGCTGTAACTTTCATAGATGCCGACGACTTTGAATTTTTCCTCTTCAAAGAAAACGACGTCGTCACCAACACGTTTACCGATACGTTCAGCAAGCTGACTGCCGAGAAGCGTTACGCGTTCATCAGACGAAGTGATCTTCGTCCCGTCGGATATTCGATAATCGTCCATCATGAATGAGTCCGGTGGAATTCCCATTACGGGCAGACCGTAGACTTCATCTTCTTCGAGCGACATCGCGTCGATCAAGAGCGCGCCGGCTTGCGTTACGCCTTCCACCTGCAAGAGTTTCGCTGGCGTCGAGCCATCCATTGCACCGGACAACTTGTCAGCTGCGCCTTTCCGCGAAACGACAAGGTCGACTCCGTGCGATTCGTAGATGTCGGCAAACGATTTTTGAAATCCCTGAGCAATTCCCATCAGCGAAACCACGGCAGCAACAGCCGTCGCAAGCCCGCTGATTGTCAGAAGCGTCCGCGCTGGGCGCCGGGTCAGATTCTTATAGACGAGCGATATGAACCGCATAGCAACTGCCTTCCGCAGGACGCGGAAAGCACGTTACTGCTCAGCCACGGCCTTGTCTCTGATGTTCTTGATGTGCCTTCGCGACTTTCGAACGCTTT
>JAGQPC010001041.1 GCA_020426925.1 Planctomycetales bacterium
GACATCAAGCCGTCCAACCTGCTGCTGGCGCCCGACGGTCGGCTGAGCATCAACGACTTCGGGTTGGCAAGGATAATGGAAGACCCCGGTGTCACGGCTACCGGTGAAGTACTCGGGTCACCACGCTACATGTCCCCCGAGCAAGTTTCTCCAAAGCATCGCGCGTTAGACCATCGGACCGACATTTATTCGCTCGGGGCAACGTTGTACGAGCTGCTCACCCTGCGGCCACCATTCGACGGCGATACACCGGAACGGATATTGAGTCAGGTGCTGCATGAGCAGCCCATTGCTCCCCGTCGCATCGATTCCAGGATTCCTACCGACCTTGAAACCATCTGCCGCAAAGCGATGCAGAAAGATCCCGCGGATCGCTACCAAACGGCCGCAGAGATGTCGGACGACCTTAATCGGTTTGTGCGACGTCGCGCAATTACTGCACGACGCATTGGTCCCATTGGGCACGCCTGGAGATGGTGCCAACGCAACCGAGCCGTGGCGACGCTTTCATTTCTGCTCATCAACTTGGTCCTCAGCGGGACCGCTCTGCTCTCGTGGCAGCGGATCTCGCGTGTGCGTGAAGAGGAACGGCTGTTTCAAGAGTCGCTCGGCAAAATCACAGTGCTTTCAGAAGCCGGAAACCACTGGACCGCCTTGGAACGGATTCATGCCGCATGGCGAGATTTTCCTACTCGACGCAATCATCTCGCAGAAGCGATGAATCGCGTGGGACCAGAGTTCACAATCGATTCCGATCCGCCTGGGGCAGAGATTTCTATTCGCCCCGCATTGGGGGATACCCACAGTTGGCTGCGTCTCGGCACAACACCTTTGGTGACACGACTGCCGTCCGAACATCTGTATGTCAAGGCAGTGCGAGACGGTAGCGAAGAGTTGATCACGCTTCAAAATGCTCAACACGAAGCAAACGACAAGTGGTTGCTGAAACTGCCAACGTACGAAGGAATGAGGCGCATTCCTCCCACGTGGCACCGACCGGGCAGTGATGAGTGCCGCATCGTATGGCTGCTCAGCCGCCAATTGCCGCAGATGGATGAGTTTCATGTCGACCATCACGAAGTCACAAACGCCGAGTTCAAGCGGTTCGTTGACGACGGTGGATACCGGCGGGCCGAGTTTTGGACAGGAACACTCGGCGACGCCTGGCAACAAACGGTTGATCGCGAGTTTCGGGACACTACCGACGAAGTGGGGCCAGCATTCTGGCGCGGCGGAACGTATCCGGAAGGATTGTCCGCTTATCCTGTCGTCGGTGTCAGTTGGCATGAAGCCATGGCCTACGCAACGTGGGCAGGGAAGTCGTTGCCCACCCTGTTTCACCATTTGAGAGCAGCCGAATTCACAGGGTGGTATGTCCACTCAGATTTGGCGAACCGGCAGAACATCGCGAACCGCCTAGGAACACTGCGTAGCACCCACGATGGCGAGTTGGATGTTAATCAATTTGGAATTATTGCCATCGTTGGCAACGTCAAAGAGTGGTGCCTAAATGAGCAAGAGAATGGGACGTATTACGCGATGGGCAGCAGCTTTCGAGATCCAACCCAATCTCAAGAGGATCCCGTGGGCGTTCCTGCCATGGAGCGACGCGACGACGTCGGCTTTCGATGCGCGAGCTATCCGCCACGCCCCGCATTAACCGAATCGCTGCCAGTTCGTTGGCGGACTCTTCCGAACGAGACGAGGCCGATTGAACCCTATCGCAAACTGTTCGCTTACGACCGCTCTGTTCCGTTGAACGTATCACAACCGCAGTCCGTGAAAATCAACGGAGTTTCTG
Organism: Planctomycetales bacterium; assembly: GCA_020426925.1. Taxonomy (GTDB): domain Bacteria; phylum Planctomycetota; class Planctomycetia; order Pirellulales; family Pirellulaceae; genus JAGQPC01. The sequence continues at coordinate 1,802 of JAGQPC010001041.1, forward strand.
GACGACACGTCGAATTCGACACCGTCTATGGTCCGAAGGAAAGGATGACGTGTTATGTCGTATTGCCGGATCCCAAGCGATTCAAACCGCCTTATCAAGTGGTCCTTGCAGACGGGAGAATCGTGTTGGACAGCGAAGGCAAACCAAACATAGCACCCTCGTCGTTCTTTCATCTGGACTACTTTCGACGTGGAGGCCGGGCACTGGTGATATCGTCAATCCTGGGCAAATCATTCGATCGGAAGTCACCTGAGTTTCCGTCCTACTTTCCCGATGCGCACTCTCCGGAAGCGTACACGCAGTGGGTCGTGAAGCGCGCCCAGGATTTCTCGCGCACGGTCGATTTGGTGCAGGACTACAATCGCCTGTTCGACGAGAATTTGCTCGATGGTGAAAAGCTGGCGTTCTGTGCCACTGGCGATCTGAATGCAGCCTGTTGGCTCGTTGCGGACCATCACTTTGTTGCCAACAAGAAACGATTTCTGGCCGCCGTTTTTCTCAACGGAGGAATCGTCAACTGCGAACAACCAATGGCGGTCGATCAGGTAACCTACCTGCCATGGCTCGACACTCCCACCTTGATGCTTGGTTCCATGCGGCGGTCTGAACGCCCTTACCAGACTTCGCAAAAACCCATGTACGAGCTATTGCCTTTGGTCGACAACGAGACGAAACGCAATTTCGTTTTTCCCAACTACGTGTATGGTTTTCCGCTGGAGCATTTCGACCGTGAGGTCAATGCCTGGCTAAACCGTTGGCTAGGCAACCCGAATCGTGTCGGCACGAATTAAGCGCCATGTCCCTCTGTCCAACTCTTGTGCACGAATGATGGAATTCCGGTGGTCGTCGCAGTACACTGGGCGGCATGAATGATGTCACCGAAGTGCTATCCCGAATCGAGCAAGGAGATCCGACGGCAGCCGAGCAGCTGTTGCCGTTGATCTATCATGAATTGCGCGAGGTGGCTCAGGCGAAGCTGCGAAACGAGCGGGCTGGGCATACCCTTCAAGCTACGGCGCTGGTTCATGAAGCGTACCTACGCCTCGTTGGAAACGGCGGTGAGGGTCAGTCCTGGAATAACCGCGGACATTTCTTTGCGGCGGCTGCTGAGGCCATGCGGCGAATTCTGGTCGAAAGCGTCCGCCAGAAAA
>JAGQPC010001042.1 GCA_020426925.1 Planctomycetales bacterium
GGACGGAAACAGTTTTCACTTCCAACTCGTGCGCGATCGGAAATTTCGTCTGCAACACCAGCGTCTTCGTGCAAGGCTGGCCGCAGCGACCGCTTGTCACCGTACTTCCTCCTGCCAATCGTAATTCTCCTGACGACTTCGTGCACGCGACCGATGTCTACACGTTGTCATCTGGCGCAACGGAGAACGTCTTTGTTCATACTGCCGCTTTGGATGTCGGACCTGGCAGCGCGCCTCCTGGCCCCGGGATCAAACAGATCCACATGATTCTCCCCGGTTTTTCCAATCCCAACGTTGAAGTACCGACCGACTATGAGATCGTTGTCAGGCAGACTCGGACTGGCGAAAACGGAGACGTTCAGGTCATCCGCGAAGGTTCCGGTCCATTCACCGTCATTCCTGAAGTTGAGCCCAGCATTAACCTGACAAGTGTTTTCGATCCTACAAGAAGCAACACCGTTTATCAGGAAATCATGCCGGGCGAGACACCTCGACCTTATGAGTTTTACATGTGGAACGGTGAAGGAACGGGGTACACGGGTATTTCGTTTGATGGTGAAAATGTTTTAGACGACGCACAAAGGAAGATTGGTCGCATTTCAATCACGGGACCAGCCGGGGCAACAGGACAGAGTCTCGTTTCCGTGGCGCCGTCAAGTTCGCTCGATGGCGGCGACGTGTTTTTCGGCTTAGACACCGCGCGATTGACCGCCCAATTCACACCAGGCAACCTGCCTGGCGAATATGTTTCCACGATCGAAATGTTCAGCAAGTCGGACATCGGAATGGAGAACCCCGCCATTGTCAGCGCGGAAAGACTAACCGTTCAGGTCGTACCTGAACCAACGTCAATGCTTCTGGGATTTCTTCCAGTTTGGCTGCTCGGAATGAAATTGAGGCGACGTCGCGTGATGAAGTAGGAAGTGAGGTTCCACTCGTCAGCTGCACGCAAGTCGACGAGTCTTTTGCATGCGACGGATGACATCGACTTGAAATCTTTCAGTAGCCTGAGAAAGTCCTATTGATTCATGGCGACTGAGAGCCGGAATGTATTGCCCCGCGCGAGCTAAACGAGGCGTACTGTTATCCGTTCACCACGTATGTGCCGGCCATGCGATCGTGCAGACACCTTGGCGGTTCTAAGCTGATCATGGCGATATCAAGAAAACCCAATGCGGCGATGTAAATGGCCGCCAGCTCATAGCCGGTTTTTGTGTCGAGCGCCAGCGACGTGGGCAGCCAATTCAGATAAGCCATCAACGGAATCCATGGCACTAACGAATTCAACGTCGGGATGAACTGACGCAGCACAACTCCTTGCAATAGCCCTGGAGCATGTCCGTTTCCGTCGACAATCTTGATGTTCATCAAATACTTCCCGACAGTGCGACCAAACATCGCAATGGCAACACAGGTTCCCAGCGCGAACGCGCACGGTAGCGTGATGGCAATCGCCAAAAATGCCCATCGCATTGGCGTCGCCTGTGCAATCGCCGTCACAACATCCACCTCCGGATCGGCGTAGAAGAGCATCACCAGCTTAAGAGACAGCAACACGATAACGCTCGACAAGATCCAGTCAATCACAAACGCTGCGAAGCGTTCAAAGCGTCCGGCGCTAGCGGTAGCCGGATTCCTGCACGGACCGTTGCGTCTTTTTTCGCTGGCCAGCTTCTTGGCCAGCGCTTGCCGATCCTGTTTCGTCAGCTGGCTGTCTGCCGAAAAGTCGATTAATTGTCCTGCCGATTCACACGCCCCATCCATCTTCGCCGCGCGCTGGATCGCGTCGTCGGTTGGCTCCGGAACCTCCACATCAGCACCACACCATTTGCACCGGATTTGCTGTCCGGCCAAATCCGTGTCGTCGACGATGCTTTGGTAGCAGCTTGTGCAGCGAAATTCGAACAGCGTGGCTGTTGCCATGGTCGATCTCCTGACTGAAAAACGCGGTCCAATATCAAATAGCATTTACCTAAAACCGAACCGGCCCAAACGTGAGTATCGATATTCCACAGGATGACGGCGAGGCATGCCCGGCAGAATAACCGTTACGTTCGGAAGCGAGAAAACTAACCAGAGGTTGCTGACCAGTTTCCGTCTGCGTGTCGTGGCTAGTGCTGATTCGCCTTGACGACGTCGGCGATGATTTCGAGTCCGCTGGTGACGACATCATCTGATTGAACAAAGCTGACTCGGATGCACTGTCGTGTGTGATCCCAATCGTCCGGCAGGCCGAAAAAGAAGTACTCGCCCGGAACGACAATCACATCTCGGCGTTTCAATTCTTCATAGAGCTGCATTGTCGAAATGGACAAACGTGGAAACGTCAGCCACAAAAAGAACGCTCCTTCGCTGACGTGGTATGAGTAGGCGAAACGGTTTGCGAAGCAGTCGCTGATCTTGTCTCGAGCCAGCTGAGACTTTTTCGCATAGAACGGTCGAACAAAGTCGTCACAAACGTTTTGCAGCGATCCATCTTCAAGCATCGGCGTCAAAAGCGATTGTCCGATGTTCGTATTGGCTAGGCCTAGCACGCCCATCGTCTGTGAAATTCGCTGTGCAATCTCTTCGCTTGCGACAACGATGCCGGTTCGTGTTCCTGGAAGTCCCAGCTTTGAAAGACTAAGCGTGAAAATGGAATTCTCGTCCCAATGCGCCATCGAACCGTCAGAGACGACTCCGGGAAACGGTTGACCATAGGCGTTGTCGACCAACAACGGAATGCGATTGTCGGACGCGAGTTCGTTCAGCCGTTCCAGCTCGTTGGCGGTCAATACATTCCCAGACGGATTCGTCGGACGCGAGACACATATCGCGCCGATGTTGTGCTGACTTAATTCCTGAGTGACTGCATCGAAGTCGACCCGGTATTTGAACTGATGCTCGCTGATCGGATCAATGATTGCGCGGCACGATACGAAGAGGTCATCTTGCAAAGCTTGATCGCGATATCCGAT
>JAGQPC010001043.1 GCA_020426925.1 Planctomycetales bacterium
CAACTTCACGTCGAAACTTCTTGCGCAGTGCGGGCTGTGGGTTCGGTTCGTTGGCGTTGAATGCGATGCTTCAACTTGGTTCTGCGGCTGCAATGCCAATTCAAGAGTCTGCATCGCCGCTCGCTGCCAAGCCGCCGCACTTTGTTCCTAAAGCGAAACGAGTCATCTTTCTTTTCATGTCGGGTGGTCCGTCGCAAATGGACCTGTTCGATTACAAACCCGAACTTGCAAAACGCTCCGGTGGAGAATTGCCGTACAAGTTGCCTGAAACAGAAGCAACAGTCGGCCTGGACAATACGAAACTCCTCGGGCCGGTTTCTGGTTTTCGACACGCTGGTAAGTGCGGTTTGCACATGAGCAAGCTTTTGCCGCTTACCGCTAACCACGCTGATGACCTGTGTGTCTTGCGTGCAGTTCAAGCCGACAGTCCAAACCATCCGGTCGCGATTCGACAGCTTCACACGGGAAACCTTTTCGACACCGTTCCTGCCATGGGATCGTGGCTGTCGTACGGTCTTGGCACCGAGAACCAACAACTGCCAAGCTACATCACGATCCTGCCCGCCGAAGGAGAACGCAATTACGGCAGCGCGTTTCTGCCCGCGATTCATCAAGGCACCGCGATCGAGCACGTCGGTTCTTCGCCGGACAAAGCTCCGATCCGTCATTTGACCGATTCATCCGTGCCCAAAGATGTTCAGCGTCGACGCATTGATTTGATCCAAGCGATGAACCGACGTCAGCTTGAAAGGCTAAAGTCTGATCAAGCGATGGAAGGAGTAGTTGAGTCTTTTGAACTTGCATTTCGGATGCAGACGGAGACTCCTAAGTTGGTGAACTTCGCCGATGAGACGAAAGCGACATTGGCTCAATACGGGATTGGTGAAGCGAAGACAGATGAGTTCGGGAGGCAGTGTTTGCTCGCGCGGCGTTTTGCGGAGGCGGGTGTGCGTTTTGTGCAAGTGTCGCTCGGCGGATGGGATCATCACAACAAGATTGCCACAGGCTTGCCCGATCGCTGCGCCGTTTCGGACAAGCCTGTCGCAGGACTGCTCGCCGACTTGAAGGCTCGTGGATTACTTGATGACACGCTTGTCCTCTGGGGAGGCGAATTCGGGCGCACACCCCACGCTCAGAATGGCGATGGACGCGAGCACAACCATCACGGCTTCACCATGTGGATGGCGGGCGGAGGCGTCAAAGGCGGCATCACACATGGTGCCACGGACGATTTTGGCTACTACGGGATTGAAGGCCAGGTCCACATCAACGACTGGCACGCCACCATCCTGCACTTGTTGGGGCTCGATCACGAGCGTCTCACGTTCAACCATCACGGCCGCCCATTCCGCTTGACCGATGTCGCGGGCAAAGTGGTGAAAGAGATCGTCGCGTAATACCGGGTAGTTGCGTCTGAGGCATACTCGGTCAAGTCTGCTACAATGTTGGCTTGGAATCTCCACACTGGGAATCAAGACGCTTCGACTTTCTGTTGTCATGATAGAACGTCGAGGCGAGACAATTGAGGGACACATGATGAACTTTAAACAGCGCACGCTGATTACGGGATTGTTGTTTTCGATCGTCGCAGTTGGTCACTTGAGTGCCGCAAACGCGCCAAAGCTAGTCATCGTTGCTGGCAAGCCTTCGCATCCGCCTCGTATGCACGAATTCAATGCCGGTGTGCAGTTATTAGTCAATTGTTTGAAAGACCAAGAAGGAATCGATGTTCACTTTGTGTTGAACGGTTGGCCGAAAGACGAATCGATTTTCGACGGCGCGGACGCGGTTGTGTTTTACATGTACGGAGGCCGAGGCCACGAAGTCGTCCAAGAAGGAACGCGACGTCTCAAGATGGTCGACGGCTGGGTCGAAAAGGGCGTGGGGCTTGGCTTTATGCACTTTGGCGTTGAAGTTGTCGCCGACCAGGCCGGAGATCAATTCAAAAAATGGATCGCTGGGCACTACGATCACATGTTTTCCTGCAATCCGATCTGGGAACCTCAATTCAATCAGTTTCCGGAACATCCGATTTGCAATGGAGTCAAACCGTTTTCCATCAAGGACGAATGGTATTTCAACATGCGGTTCATTGATGGCGTGAGTGCTGACGGTCCAAGCGAAACGGAAGAGCTAAAGTTCTGGCCAATCTTGGTAGCGACGCCGTCTGATGATGTTCGCGATGGTCCGTACGTTTATCCGAAAGGTCCGTATCCACACATCGAAGCAGCAAAAGGTCGAGCAGAAGCAATGATGTGGGCCGTCGAACGTAAAAATGGTGCTCGCGGCTACGGCTTCACCGGCGGCCATTTTCATGACAATTGGGGCGACGACAACTTTCGCAAAGTCGTCCTGAACGCGATGTTGTGGATCGCGAAAGCTGACGTGCCAAATGATGGAGTCGCATCTACTGTCACCAAAGGACAGCTCGATGCAAACCTTGATCCCAAGGGGCGAAGGTAAAAACGCCGCGCGCTAACGTGCAAAGATGCCGCTCCACCCAAGGTGCTAACGCTCGAGCAAGACAAGATGCAATGCCTTCAATTCGTGCGGACGTTGTCGTTTCTCTTGATCGTATTCTTGGCGTCTTGCTCGGAACACTGCAACCCTGATCTCAACGCGATCGACAGCGGCGCTGAAGGCGAAATTGCCACAACCGATGGGCAGATGCCTGCGGTTGATGGTGACGCTTTGGAAGTCATTGGACATGTCGAAGCGACAATTGCCGAGCTAGAAAAAGTTGGTGCACACGTTTCACAGAACGAGGGACGCGTTACTCATGTTCACTTTGGCAGCAAGTCAAAGATTAACCGTGACGCCGTGGCGAGTCTTGTAGCTTTCCCTCATCTGGCGTCGCTGAGCATCTGTGATGCGAACGCTACTGACGCACACATTGAACCGGTTCGCAATCTTACGGGCCTAAGGGAACTTGTATTGACTGGAAACCAACTTACCGACGAAGGGCTCAAGTTTCTGTCTGGATTATCGCGGCTAGAAACGCTGGATGTCTCGAATTCGGCTTGGGTCGACAGCAAAATGCAAATCACCGATGACGGATTGCGCCATGTAGCCGGGCTGGCAAACCTGAAGCGACTCGGTTTTGATCGAAACGGTATCAGTGACGCAGGGCTCGTTCACT
>JAGQPC010001044.1 GCA_020426925.1 Planctomycetales bacterium
GTACTATGTTTTGAGTTTACGAATTCCTTGCGATCGTTAAGGCGAGCCATGAAATCAATTTTAGGCCGCGTGCTCGGAATCAGCCTATTCTTCATGTGCGCCGTTCTTTTGACGATTGTCACGCGACTGGTGCTACTTTGCATGTACCGATTGGGGACTGGAGTAAATCCCGAAAGTACTGTGTGGGGCACCTTGTTTTGGTTGGTCGCTGCGCCGATTTCGGTTATCTTACTTGCAATCCTCTTTGTTGTAACTGTTTCCGTTCTTCATCGTTGGCTAAGTCAGCAAGATTCCGATACGCCCGTAGTGATTCGCCAAGCGTTCAGTTTGTTTGGCATCTCGAATAAGCGCAGGGCATCCGACAGCGAACTTCTCCGCAAACTTCATCTCGATATTGATGTTTCTGCTCGTGATGAATCGATTTAGCTTACTTGCGTATTGATTTGCAAAGTTCGCACCCTGTCAGCTGTCTAAAAGAAGCTGGCACCACAAATACGAGCGGAACCACAACTGTTAAAAGTGCCACGGCGGCTAAAGCGTAACTTACTATGGGCAACTGGACGGAGAATATTAGGCCGAGTACCATGCTGGTCGCCACGGTGAGGCCAATGACTCCGACGTATAGTCCAGCAAGAATCATGTAGGAACCGAGAACGACTGCAACGCCTTCAATGAACAGTATGTCAACTGAGCACAGTCCTTCTTCAGCGTGACGCCTAGCCTCGGCCGATGCTTGTTCTTGAGCAACATGTATTAGTTCGTGACAAATCACTTCCCTAAGCACAATACGTCGTCCTCTTTCTAGCAGTGAGATCGCAACGGCAAAGCAGTATTGGTCTTGTCGGTCTCCAACGAATGCAAATATTCCGCCCTTGCGAATCGTTGCGAACCCACCTATGCGACTCGAGTCCAAAATTTTCTGCACCGTCGTGTACGCGGTACTGAGTCGGCGACGAGGAAAGAAACATCGCCAAATGATCATAGCCTGCTTGGCCAATGACAGTTGTCTTGCCATACGCTTGTGAGCGCGCGTTACTTCCGCTGCCAATTGATCGTTGTCTGCAACATGAATTGTTTCTTTGTGTGGTGGTTTATCACACGTTCGTGTCTGGTACGTAATCTTCGTATTCATCGGTACCAAGTCTGTCTCCACCAGTGGGTTTATTCATTTCCTTGGCCCGGATGTTATCACATCAGCAATTCGTTGCAATTGTCTTAGCATGTTAGGCTAGCACCTCGCTTGTTGAAAAGCTGCTGGCAGCAGGAAAAATGGGTGCGTTCTTTCCATCGCTTGCTGAACCCGCTTGACTACGAATGCGTCCATGTTTTTTTCCGCTTGCAAGATGGGCCAAGGTCGTTGCCTTTCTCGTTACCAGACACAGGAAAACACAAAATGTAACACCGTCTCGCAGGCTGTCTAGTTGCTTTCGGAACCCAGTTTCGAAGGAATGGCTCATTCGAAAGGGGGCAAGCCCAAGATGGTTAACACAGACTTGGCGAGCATGAGATGCATGTGCCACAGCCTCGTGACGGAAATCTTTCATCTCGGGTACTTTGAGTGACTTCGCGATTCGCGGTCGATTGAGGGAAAACTCAGTCAAAAAACGCAACACGCGGATTCGACAAGCGTGTGGAGCAAAACGCGGCAGCAACAAGTGAAGCGATAGAAGTCATGGTGGTACGCACCGCCCGCTAACAGCGTCAGTTGTCGCATCTCTGAAACGGTTTCATATAGCCTCGTTGAACGCGGACGCCATCGTAGAGTTTCTCTGGTTCGTCCGTCTGCGGCTCAAGCTGTGTGGCACGACTAAATTGCCGATTAGCCGAACAGCTCTTCAAGCACACGTTCTTGCTCTCGTTCAGACGGCATCGTGTACCGTCTGATGTATTTTTCGGAAACGTGTCCTGCGTATTCGATTGCAAACTCGATACCTTTTTCTTCGCGGACGGTGCGGAGCATCGTATGTCGAAGGATGTGCGGATGGACGTGAATCTGTTCTGTGTCAGGAAGCTTTGAGTTGGCGAGCGCGGCGAGTTTTTTGAGCGCGTAGTCGATTTGCTGAATTGAGAATCGATTCCCGCTTCGAGTTTGGAAGATTGGGCCTTCTTTCCGGCCGCGTTCATTGTCAAGGTAACTCTCCAAATGCTCGCGGACTGATGCGACAAGAAAAATCCTCGGCGTGACTGTCTTGCCTTTCCGCTGGACGTTTCGCAGATATCGTCCGTCGTATTGGTCGAGATCGAGATTGATCAGCTCGGTTACTCGCATCGCCGTTGCGTAAAGCACATGAAAAAGAGCGTAATCCCGAAGAGGCCACTGGTTTGCACGCGTGGAAAGGTGAAGCATCTCATCGGCAGACGCTTTCATGCGA
>JAGQPC010001045.1 GCA_020426925.1 Planctomycetales bacterium
ACTCGGTATTGTCCTTCGCGGCCTGCAACAGTGTCTTCGTATTTGCCTACCCACGCGACCCAGTCGCCTTTGGTAGGGCTTTCGTGCGTCGTGTCGCGAAAACTGATGAACAGCCGACCATCGGGTCCATACTTTCCCGTGTGCCGGTCACCTGTCAACGCACCTGGTAGCTCGCGAGGCTCCGACCAAGTGCTCCCTTCGTCATTGGAAAAGATAACGTGCGAATTCTTGGTCCGCGAGTTCTCACGCAATAACACGCAAAGCTGCTTGCCATCTGGTGATCGAATGATTCCAGGTTCGCAAAGGTCAACATCGCTGCGTGTGAACAGAGCCTCAGGCTCCGACCACGTTAGCCCGCCGTCAGCTGAAAATGTTTTGTACAGAGTAAACGGGCCTCGTGTTCCGGCGTTCTTAAAGAACCGATTGTCGTCGTGGAACATCGCCATGTAGTTGCCCGGTTGACCTACGCGAACAACTTCTCCCATGACAACGATGCCGCCCCAGTCGCCAACTTTTTTCAGAGGCGTCCACGTCATCCCGTCGTCTTCGGAAACAGCTAGTCGAGCAGGGTACAAACCTGACCAAACGATAAGCCGCTTCTTACCCTGAGCGTCAATCACGCGATGAATAGTTGGAGTCTCTAGACTTGTGGACCAATTTTCGGGAGTCGGTAAACGTTCGCTCCACGTCAAGCCTCCGTCGTCGCTACGCTTCATGACGATAGGCCCTCGTCCATGACCTTTCGGATAAACAGTAATCATCGTCCGCTTATCTTCCAGCAACACGGTCGTTGGATGACCGAGATACTGGCCGGGTTCGCGATCGACGACCACTTGACGATGGGTCTGCGAGGCCAGGTCAATTGTTGGAATGGAATATCCGCGGGCCACTTCTCCGGCACGTCCGTAGGTTGCAACGGAAGTGCTAGCCGCGAACAGCGCGAGATAGAACCACGCCAGCTGCCGAATCCCTGGAATTTGCACGCTACGAACAAGACGTCGCACGGCCAGGCCTCGAATTTGGTTAGCCATTATCTGCACATTTTCTGCGATCAACTTTCGAACGGGCATAACATTCCCACTTGTTCTGATGTTTGTCATTCGAAACCTAGCGACCGACGAATACCCGGTAGGCGTTGCGTCTGACGTCAGAATAGAATGTGTTCCAATACCAGCGTCAAGCTACGCAATGCATAGCGAAAACGTTTCACAAAAGTTTTTGACAAACGAGTCCACTATGAGCTCAAAAATCCGCGGCTTGATTGCGGCACCGCATACGCCGTTTACGTCTGATGGCAATTTAAATCTCGACATGGTCGACAAGCAGGCTGCCCATTTTGAGCGGACAGGCGTCGTCGGAGTGTTCGTCGGTGGAACTACAGGCGAGTCACTTTCGCTGTCTCATACCGAGCGCATCCAGCTGATCGAGCGCTGGGGAGCAATCGGCCGCAATCACAATTTGCGAGTCATCGCTCACGTAGGCGGGAACGCAGTTCCTGAAGCACGCGAGCTTGCCAAGAAATCTGAAGACGCAAACGTCGACGGCATTGCTGCGATGGCTCCCTGTTTCTTTCGTAGCGCCAGCGTAGCGAATTTAGTTGAATTCACTCGACTCATCGCTGAACCCGCTGGCAGCACTCCATTTTACTTCTACCACATTCCGTCGATGACACACGTTGAGTTGCCTATGGTTCCGTACATGGAGACCGCATCGAAGCAGATTCCAACTTTTGCCGGACTAAAATTCACGCATAGCGATCTGTGTGAAGAGCTAGAGTGCGCTTCGTTCGAAGGAGGCAAGTACGACGTGTTGCACGGATTTGACGAGACGCTCGTTGGAGGTATGGCTGTCGGAGTGCGTGCTGCGGTCGGCAGCACGTACAACTATGCTGCGCCGCTCTACAATACATTGATGAAAGCTGTCGAAAATGGAGACGCGGAAACTGCACGTTCTCTGCAACAGAAGAGTGCCGCTATGGTTCGCGTAATTCAAAGGCACGGGTTCATGGCAGGCTCGAAAGCGATCATGTCGTTCTTTGGCGTAGACTGCGGGCCGGTTCGTCGTCCGCTTGAATCTCTGTTGCCTGCGGGTATCGATGCACTGCGGGCAGATCTTGAAACGCTTGGTTTTTTCGATTGGGTCGCGGTTTAAGCGACGGTCGATCAATGAGTGTCTGATTCTCGCTACTTTACTCTCCCTTTGGGAGAGTCGCCGCGCAGCGGCGGAGAGGGCTTACGTCGAAACCGCTTGGATGGAGGCCCCTCCCCGGAAACTTGCTAACGCTCGTTTCCGACCCTCCCGGCGGGAGGGTAAAGTTCCCGGCGCAAGAACTTGTGTAGACGCCAATGCCCTCGGGGAGGGTAAAGCAAAGGAAGCAAACCAAGGTGCTAGACCTCAAGGACGCCGGCGGAGTCTGACGATCGGCGTCGCGCATCCAACTAGCAGAAAGATCGACACGGCTCCGGTCGGTTCTGGGACTGCGGAAATCGCAACAATTTGAGAGCTGTACGCAGACAAGTCTGCCGAATAGGTCGCGTTGCCTTCAAGAGCCGTCAATCCAGGAAGAGGCTGGTCCTCATACGTGGAAACCGCATGGATCAAACCGGTGAGCTGCCAAGCGCCGAACGCATCCTTTGCAAACATTGCTCCACCCGAATCGCCTATCGCCGCTTGCCCTTCGTTGGTTGTGCCGCCAGTAATGTCAAAGATTGTCGAAAACGAAACGACGTCGCCGTAGCCACTATTCACTTCGTTCAAGCTGGAATCTTCATTGGTAGTTGTGCTGACGACGTTCGTTGCCCATCGTTTTCCCGTTCCGAAAGAATTGTATCCCGAGTAATCACCACTCGACGCGACTTGCGTCCACACCCAATCAGTTGGCGTGACTTCGGTCACGTCCCAATTGACTAGATTTCCGTCGCGAAGGCCTCCGTCAGCGATCATCGTTACATCCGTTCCAACGGTCGGGCCGGTCGGCGCAATTTTCAGTGAAGGCAGGCCAGGATCAGTTTGCAAGCGGTACATCACTAAGTCCGTAACCAGCGAAATGCCCACCCCCGTTGGGTTCGCCAGGCGGATCTCCGTTCCAGCTTCGTACTCGAACGTACCGACGTCCTGAAAGACAGTCTGCCCGGCACCAACGTGCTCAACAGACAGCATCCATCGATTTCCGATGTAGACACCTCGATTTGCGACATTCAGCCAACCAGGGTCATCTGTAGGGGCTACAGCGTTTCCGCTTCCAGACGGCACAATCACAATTGCTAGTGAAGTGCTTGCTGGCACATAGATTAAGACAAACGCGATACTCGCCAACAGCAGCGAACGAAACAGATTCTTCATAGGGGCGGATCGAGGAGTACATCAAGAGAAGACAGAACAGCGCCGACATGCATGCGTCGCGTGATACGAAGCACTCATGAACAATAGTCGCGATCCGTGGGCTAGCTTCGGTGAAATGCTATCAAAATGCGTGAAACCGCTGCGGCATTTTGACAACGACGCCCATCAAATGTGAAAGGCGTTAGAGACCGCTTCTAGTCGCGGCGAATTGTTGCTTTGACGAACAACGTCGTCCACAAAACGCAGCCTTCGAATTCAGCTAGCGGCGCTGAGTTTCCTGATTTTTCGTTGCAAGCGAAATTATCCGCAAGTCCCGCACAGATTAACGCGATAAGTAACTCTGAAACGGATGACAACTCTGTCTTCGGTTGAAGCCCTGCTGTCGACCGAATGACGACGAGTCACAGACTGCATCGCACGCTTCGTGTGCTTCGAAACAAATACTTGTCGAGGAATGTTCCATGTCGCACCGGTCGATTACCACGATCGCGATTGGATTACTTTCGCTGGTTTCCCTAACCTCAGTCGGATGCACGACCGGCGGTGGACCTTATTTAGGTCCGGCCGCAGTTCCGATTCCTGTTACTCCTTATTTGCAGGAGCAGAAGGAAGACGCTTTCTGGGAGCACGAGCGATACGATCGCGTACCAATTTTAGGTCCGATAACGTCGGGCGGTCCGGCCGTGGCATTGGATCCTCCGAGCGACGATGAAATCATGCGTACTCTCGAACGCAGCCATCCAGTTGAAGGCGGAATTCCATTCCTGCACGAAACTCAGCGAAACAATGTTCGGATTCGCAAAGACCTGATCGCAGACTACGTCGATCCACCGCGATTCTATCCGCTCGTTGGACCGGCTCAACTGCACCACGCTCACTACAAGTGCACGATCACTTACAGCGAGACTAAACGCGTGGGCTGGCCAATTCCACACACGCTTCACGATGAAGAAACCGTTGAGGTTGTCTACATCGACCACAACCACCTGCACATCGTGGGTAACGTTGATGGTGGAGCAGGTTCGAACTACTAGAACCGTCGTCACGGCAGGCTGGTGTCACGGGAGCCAGGGGGACTCTCGTGAAGGACCAGCGATTCTCAACCAGGAGAGTCTCGCCTAACGGTGCTTCCGCTTCGCGAACAGCCTGATTGAAACTGAGGGGGGTGAGCCCGCACGGCATTGTCGTGCGGGCTCTTTTTGTGCGCAAACTTCTTGACTGAGAGCAGGTAGCGAAAAGTTCTGTTTGCACTGTCGCTGCGAAGTCTACTACCATGGAAAGGAATTTGATCACAGACGATTCCAGGGGATAAACCATGTGGCGACTTCGCACGAAGTTGCGAGATCATTGGTCACGGGCGACAGCAGGCCGTTCGCTCGAACGCTGGTCGCCTGGCCGTTATGATTTTGTTCTTGTCGCTGTCGTCATCGTCATGATTGTGTCGTCGCGGTTGTTCATTACGCGGCTGGTGCGAGTAAGTTGGTTCTTCGGCATTTTGAGTTTCTCGTCAAGCTCGATGTAAACTCGGTAGAAACAGTCGTTGGACTCGCGATTGTTTTAGCGTTCGTTTTGTCGATGAATGCGTGGCTGCTGATGTGATACCGCCGGTGGAGCGGCGC
>JAGQPC010001046.1 GCA_020426925.1 Planctomycetales bacterium
ATCGAATTGATGAATTTGATGGCGAAGTGATTGGACCGGCTGCCGTTTGTGCGACCGGAATTGCCGACGGACGAGCCCGAGAGACAATGATGTTTGCGACAGCAGCGAGTGCCGCACAGCAACGACTTTGGATCAGCTCACCCTACTTGGTTCCCGACGACACATGCATCAATGCGCTCTCCATGGCCCGAGCTCGAGGAGTCGACGTGCGGATTCTTATTCCTTCCAAGGCCGATCAGTGGCTGGTGTATCTGGCGGGCTTCTACTACGAACGAGTCTTCGAGTCGATTGGGATTCCGGTCTACCGCTATTGCGACGGGTTTCTGCATCAGAAGTGCATACTGGTGGACGACAACCTGGCTCTTGTTGGTTCGACCAACCTTGACAATCGTTCGCTGCACCTGAACTTCGAGTTGATGCTGGCGTGCGGTGAACACCAGTTGGTACGACAGGTTGCCGAAATGATGGAACACGATTTCGCATCGGCAAAGAAAATGAACGATGCAGAAGATCGCTTGCTGCCATGGTACATCCGTGTGGGAACGGTGGTCGCTCGATTGTTCAGCCCGGTTTTGTAACTCGCGTGATGGCGAATTCGAATAGAAACGACGGAACGGACGATGCAGTTTCGGTTGATGACATACAACATCCACAAAGGCATTGGCGGTATTGATCGGCGATACGATTTACAGCGAATCGTCGACGTAATTCGCTACTATCATCCCGACATAGTGTTTCTTCAGGAGGTTGACGAAGGAGTGGAGCGTTCTCGGCGTGACCGGCAGGTCGAGCTATTGGCCGCTGAGCTGGATTTCGAACACTTCACGTATCAGAACAACGTCGCAGTTAGAAACGGTCACTACGGGAACGCAATCCTGAGTCGGTATCCGTTGGGCGAGCAACTCGATCTAGACTTGAAGGTGTCGCTAAAGAAACGCCGCCGAGCATTGATAACTCGCACCGAAATCCAGAATGGGCGTGCCTCACATACGATGTTACTTTGCAACGCTCACCTTGGTCTGTCTGGTTTCGAACGGAGCGTCCAAATAAAGCGGATTCTGACACTGGACGAATTAGAAGAACTATCGATTCCGGTCATTGTCGGCGGCGACTTCAACGACGTTTGGGCTGAACACGGTCGCAAGCTAATGTTTCCGCTCGGCTTCGAATGCGCCGTTTGCGACGCCAAGACGTTTCCAGCGGCTTTTCCCGTTCGCAGCCTCGATGCGATCTACTACCGTGGCGAGCTCAAACTGCTGGAGAGTTTTACCGGCCGCACGAAGCTTGCGCGCCAGGCGTCCGATCACCTACCCGTGATCGCTGACTTTGAGTTCGAGTCTGGTGCCACTTCGTGAATCAATCGTTGAGAGAGCTCCAGCATCGCCGTGATACGTCCGGAAGTTGCACGAACCAACAACCAAGAGCGCACGCTGGAACATCTGATTAACAACAACACTGAACGATCTATTTCGAATTTTCTGATCGGCCGGTGCGGTAACTTGTAGTGAAGGTTGCCACGTACGATAATTCAAATTGGACAAATCGAGGAATTCACAGGATGTGATACCCATGTAACCAGGAGTATAACCATGCCCGACGGTATGTCGCCGAAGCCCGATCCATCGCGACCGCAAGGCGCCGGTCACTACCGTGCGGATGATGACATCGAATTGCCTCCACTTGATGATTCGAACTCGAACGCTGCAGACTCGGAACAATGGGCATCTGGCGCGCCGCCTTCGCATAAATCGGGAGGACTGGGTTTGATCCTAGGCGCCGCCGCTCTCATCGGCGCGATCGTTGTCGGTGGCTGGTTCTATATGGGCGGCGGCTCGGCAGAGAAGCAGCACGAGAACTGGCAACACGTTGCGGCCGCTGCAAGAGTATCTAACGATAGCGCTCAGCAGCTTGTTCGGTTAGACAGTTCTGGCGTTTCGGCCGCAACCTCTTCGCTCGAACTGTCAGCTGCCGATGTCAACCGCGCGGCAATGCAGCAGATTCGAATGGCATTGTTACGCAACGATCTAGTTTCGGCATCGGCGGCATTACAGGCCGCGCAAAGCCTGCCCAGTCCTTCGGTAAATCCAGATGTAGTTCTGCCGACGATTGATGCCGACGCGGCCACGGCGATCAAGCAGGGTCGCAAGGAACTCTACCAGATCGAGTTGTTCGATTGCTGTCATGAAGATGGTGACATCGTGGAAGTACTGGTGAACGGCCAAGCGTTCGCGGTCGTGCCCATCATGCATCAAGGAACTATGCTGTCGATTCCTCTCGACCGTGGCAACAACATAATCATCGTTCGCGGAGTTAAGGACGGCGGTGGCGGCGTGACGCTATCGTTCCGCACGAGCCGAGGTGAATTCTTCGCCCGATACATGAGCGTCGGTGAAGAGCATCATATGGACGTGGTGGTGCAATGACGCTGTATAAATTTGTGTCGCTGTGGAATGACTACTGGTTCTTCCGCATTAACGTGATCCTGACTTCCGTTGGGCTCGTGTACCTGTTTTCCCACTAACCGAATCAACCTCGTGCAAAGCCAAGAAAGCATCCCGTGGGGCTACGAACTGCAAAACTGTTGCAAGCGTTCTTCGTCTTTATGCTGGCGTGGTACGTGTTCTCGGTGCTGGGTGGATGGCATTGGCTGCTCGCGATGATATTGATAATGGTCTCGCTGGCAAACGCGGTGACCATCTGGATGTTGCGGGAGAATCGGAACGTTCTGGCCCGTTTGAGCTGTAACCCGATTGCCAAAAAGTACATTGAGGGTGTGTGTTATCTCACCGGCCAGCAAAGGCCGATGGATGAGCGGCCCGGCGCAGCGGCTAATGAATTGGAACTTCGGTCGAGTGAACAGTTCCACATTGCCGCGAAGCGGGCCAAACAGATTGTTCGCGGTCACGATGAAGTCATAGACCGATCGCTGGCAAGAATCTTCGAGAACATGACGCTCCGGAAGGCTCGTAGAACCAATAAGTCGATTGGGCCACTCGCCTCTTTTCTTCTCGTTGGCAATGACGGGATCGGCAAGCGTTACATGGCGCGAGTGTTGTCGAAGCTGCTCTACCGGTCGGGTCGTGTCGAAGTCTTCGAATGCGATCGCATAACGGCCGAATCACTCGTTGGAATCAAGGGACGCCCCGGTGACTTGCTGGAAATGATTCGCCGAGAGCCGTTTCAAATGCTCGTGTTCGAGCGAATTGAGCGGGCTTCGGCCGAAGTTACAAATGTGCTGTCTCGAATGCTTACTGCCGGACAATTGACTCAGCCCGGCGCGGAAGCGGCTGTTTCGTTCCAGCATGCCACTGTCGTTTTCACGACGAAGTCTTCCGACGTCATCGCCGGTATGGACGTACAAGCGCTGGGGCGAGCAAATTGGCAACAGCGAGCAATCGAATGCCTGCGTGATGAGCGTCAGCTCGACGCTGGATTGCTCAGCGCCATTGATGAGATTTTGCTTAGTAAATC
The DNA here is from genome assembly GCA_020426925.1 of Planctomycetales bacterium. Lineage (GTDB taxonomy): Bacteria > Planctomycetota > Planctomycetia > Pirellulales > Pirellulaceae > JAGQPC01. The sequence continues at coordinate 3,472 of JAGQPC010001046.1, forward strand.
TCCGTCCGACGAAGTGAAAGCGGAAGTGATCTCGCTACTTTTGCAAAAAGAATGTCGCGCCCACGGCATCGAACTTTCGCATGTCGATCCGATCATTTTGGGCACGCAGGTGTTGCAGATCGACGATGCGACTGGTTTCGCCCATGCTCCGAACCGAATCAAAAAACTCTTGAGCAAACCGTTGGTTGCTGCGGCGGCCGCCGAACATGATTCACTGTCCCTCCGGATAGCGAGTGACGGCCCGCAACCGAGCTTGATTACTATGAACAGGTAAACCTCATGGACCCACTCGATATCACGGACAAAGACCGCTTGCTCGACATGCTGGCGGCACGACGGCAAGGCAATGCTCGCCTGATCGACGAAGCCGAGATGGCATCAACGCTCAAGAAGCGAGTTCGCGGACAAGATCACATCGTCGATGATCTGTCACGATTTATTCGGCTTCAGTGGGGAAAGGAACGTCGTGGCAAGCCGATTGCGAGTCTCCTGTTCGTTGGTCCACCGGCAACGGGAAAGACGGAACTCGCGAAGGCGATGGCGGAATATCTATTCGAAGATGAAAAACATATGCTGCGTTTTGATTGCAGCGAGTTCTCTGGTGCCGAAGGAAAAACACGCTTGATTGGCACTCCGGGCGGATACGTTGATTCCGACAAGGGCGGTCAATTGACGCGGCCCATGCTCTCTAATC
>JAGQPC010001047.1 GCA_020426925.1 Planctomycetales bacterium
GACTTCCCGCGTTGCCGACGCGAGCGTTGCCCGTGTTGATACCAATTCCTATCCGTAGTGGAAATCCGCACGCAGCGGACCATTTTTCGTCCAGCGGTGTCAGCTGTTGAATCATGTCGACAGCAGCATCGCATGCCTTCTGCGCGTGACGTGGTTCATCCGTAGGTGCATTCCACATCGCTGCCAATCCGTCGCCGTGATAGTCAACGATTACACCTCCGTGGTCCATGGCGACATTGGTAAACGAGTCCATCATTTCACCGAGCAGTTCGTAAACCTGCCTCGCGCTAAGCCGTTCTGAAATCAGCGAGAACTTCCTAAGGTCGCAAAACAGAACAGAAATCTCACGATCGTGACCTTCGAGCAGACTTGGATTGCGTTGCAGCTCGCTGACAAGTTTCTGCGAAAAGAATTGCTCGAATTGAACTCGCGTTCGTGCGGCCTCTTCCTCTTTTTGCACACGCGCCAGTCCCGCGCTGACGGCTCCGGCTAGCAGTTGCACAAGTTGCGCTTCGATTGGGCGAATGCCATTGGTCATGGTGGATTGATCCGTGTAGCGAGTTCCATACACCGCACCGATGACGTGTCCGCTTGCGTCGAATATCGGACTGGCAACGACCGCTTCAATGCCGATCAGACTTCGTTCTCGTTCGATTTTGCTGATGCCCCGAAAAAAAGTTCGACGTTGATCGACAACTTGGTTCAGGACCGTTCGGCTGAACAACGCGCCTTCGCTGTCGACGTTCGAGTGCGATCCCATGATTTGCCAATCTCCGTCTCGACGAAGCAGAACGAGGCCTCGATCCAAGTTGATCATCTGCACGATCGCTTCGGCAGTTTCGCGATAGAATTCTGTCGATCCAGCGGCCGACTGTTGAACTTGCAGCAACGCTTCGAACCAACTCGCCAGTTGAGAGACAGTCGGAGATTCGTCGATCATGGCGACAATCGACTCGTTGGTTTCACCCGTTGAGACGCTTTGAACCGGGCGAGAGATTGTGTGAAGTCCCGCATGCGACGCTTCTGTGGTGTCCAACACGTAGGCGAATTCCAGCATCGTGAATCCAGCGGAAACTCGAATCGGCATGCGAATGATTCTTTCGTCACCTCGCTGCAGTTCTTCTCCGTCGCCGAGCACGACCGTCGCACCAAGGTTCTCGATGCGGACGTGGTCGTCTTGGATTTGTTCAACGCGAAGCTGGCTTCGTGAGACGTATGAGTCGTCAATCACCAGCTGTTCACAATTCCCTTGCGGCCTGCGACCGATTTCGATCGGTCCGCAAGGATGCCGCTTCCGAGTCTTCTGCTTCTCGTTGGATATGATGATCTCGATCATTTATGCGTCAGGCAGACTACGTCGGCGGCGTGAACGAAGAAACGCTAAACTGCTCCGTAGTTCGCTAATCGACTTAACCGACAGACCTTCTGTTTCGATTCTGGCGTCACGCGCAACTCGTCAGCGATTTGCTGCCAGGCGTGAAGGTTTGATCGGTTCTTCAGTCTGGAGCAGCCTGACTGCAGCACTAGCAGTTCTGCAGGCAGCATCGGGTGGCGCATTCGGCAAGCTTCTCGCATCTTCTCTCGCGTCAGGGAACTTGGTCCGATTGTGCGGGCGGATTTTCGAGCGATCAAGCGGCACGAGCAACATACCCGATGCCTTTCGTACGTCGAATCGGATCGACACAACGAGTGCATTCGTTGCTGTCGTCTGTCCCGCTCGCATTCCTAATCCCGGCCCGCCATGAATCGCCCATTTTTCACTTGGAATCTTCGACTGGTGCTCCTGCTGATTTGTGCTCTCGCGTGCACTTGGCCAAATCTTTCGAGTGCTCAATCAGTTGCATCGCTACGTCGGTCGGCGATTGTGAATGCGGTCGCGTCGACTCGCCCGTCGATCGTGAATATTCATGGCCATAAGACGGTACGCAGTGGAAGTCCATATAGCGATCCGGGGCAGCGCGTTAAAGGAATGGGCACCGGGATCATCATCGACCCGCGTGGCTACATTTTGACCAACCACCACGTTGTTGAAGGAGTCAGGCGAATCAATGTGTCACTGTTCGATGGGACAGCGACGTTGGCTCGAGTGATTGCGCGTGATCCCGTGACCGACCTGGCCGTGATCAAAATCGACCTGGAGCGTCGACTTCCCACGATACGGATTGGCACTTCTAGAGACCTGATGGTTGGCGAAGACGTAATCGTCATCGGTAACGCGTTTGGATACGAGAACAGTGTCACTCGCGGCATCATCAGCGCGCTGCATCGCAGCGTTCAGGTGAACGACACGCAAAAGTACTACGATCTGATCCAAGCTGACGCGAGCATCAATCCGGGTAACTCCGGCGGCCCGCTTCTCAACATCGCCGGCGAAGTCGTCGGCATCAATGTCGCTGTGCGCGTTGGTGCTCAGGGAATTGGATTCGCCATCCCAATTGACAAAGCGATGTCAGTTGCCGCTCAACTGCTAAATGCAAATCGAATCAGCGGCGTGTGGCACGGCATCATTTCGGATACGGAAAAGGACACTCCGGAAGAGGGCGTCGCGACGCTTTCTGTGCAAGATGGCAGCCCAGCCGCAGTCGCGGGATTGTCACGAGGCGACGTGATCACGAAAGTCAACGGAGTCACTGTGCACCGCTCGTTGGACGTTGAACGGGCATTGATTGGCACGAAACCTGGCCAACGAGTCGCTGTCCAAATTACGCGATCCGGCAAGTCAATGGATCTTGGTGTGGAACTCACTTCGAGCAGCCAGATTCGCCAAGCGACTGCGGTCGTTTCTATTGACGAAGAAGCTTGGGAAAAGCTTGGAATGAGGCTCGTGGAACTGACACCCACCGAAATGTCTGAATACAAGCAAGAGGTCGAGGAAAAGGGCACCAAGAGCTACAAGTTTGACGGTGGATTGCGAGTATCTGACGTCCGGTCCGGAAGTGCCGCTGCCGAGCAAGGCATTCGATCAGGCGACGTACTGGTAGGACTCCATAAGTGGAAGACTTTGTCGTTCGACAACGTGTCTTACATCCTCCGCGAATCGACCATCACAAAGGACCAAGAAGTCACTTTCTATATCGTGCGATCGGGCGAAACGTTTCTTGGCAAGCTGCCCGCAACGTGGGTTCGGTAGCATGTCGATAGCTGTACCGATTCGGCCGCTGTTTGGTCCCCTGTTTCGGTTCATTGGCATTGGTTCGGCGCAATTTAATGCGCACTGCCGCACACTTCCAGCAGTGTGTTCGTTTGGACACTTGAATAGTATAGGGGAAGTGCTAATCTACCCGCTGATTCGGTTGCTGGGTAAATGGACAGAGCGATCACGGAGGAGTTCTTGATAGTGTCACGGGAACTGCGCCATGCGCGAGGTCAAGCGATTCTTGCATGCGGGGGACTTGGTTGAAGTCCGATCTGCCGCTGACATTAGGGCGACGTTGGATTTAGATGGTTGCCTCGACGGGCTGCCGTTCATGCCGGAGATGGTCAAGCATTGTGGTCAGCGGTTTCGAGTAGCTTACCGCGCATTGAAAACGTGCGTCGATGGCCACCCCGAATACATGAGGGAAGTATGCAGCAGCGATATCGTGTTTTTGGAAGGCTTGCGATGTACGGGCGAGCACCATTCCGAATGTGCGCGAGGATGTCTGCTGCTGTGGAAAAGCGATTGGTTGCGCAACGTGAACAACGGCGCGGCACCGGTGCCTGAGGGCATTGACGCAACTGAGGCCAAATTGCTGATTGACTCGTTGCCAACGGTGGACCAAAAAGGCGACTTCTTCTGTCAGTCGACGCGGATGGCACACATTACGAAGCGTTTGTCTAAGTTCAGGCGTATCATGATGTGTTTTCGAGAGGTGGCTGTTGGCAACATCGGTCCGTTGCGGATGATAAAGCAGGTTGCTAGCACGGCGTGCTGGAAGATCTACGGACTTTTGATCGGCACCAACCCCAAAGGAAGATTGAGTCGTACTCCGTGCGAAGTCCTAGACTTGCAGCCAGGAGAAATGGTTGAAGTGAAATCGTATTCCGAAATTGTCGCAACCCTCGACAGCAATGGATGCAATCGTGGACTTCTGTTCGGTATGGACATGCGTCTTTCTTGCGGTCGACGATTCAAAGTTGCTCGTCGCCTGGAACAGATGATCTGCGAGGATTCCGGCAAAATGCGACCCGTCAAAAATACGGTCGTGCTCGAAGGGGTAACTTGCCAGTGCATTTTTGCACTCGGAGGTTGCCCACGCAAAGAACCAGCCTATTGGCGTGAGATCTGGCTGAAGCGAGTTTCTCACGTTTCTCCCGTCAGCAAGTAGTTCTAGTTTCGCCATCTGCATGAGTCGTATCGCATTGCCTTCCGAACTGCGACAGTCCGATTGCTTGAATGCACATTCGGCAGGTGGATGATCCGGATCCCCCAATTCTGCGTTGGCGTTTCCCTAGGATTCGGTGTCGAGGTACTGTAAGCACATTGATGCGGCTCGTTGCTTCCTCAACAACGAGTGTCCTCACGAACGTAAGTCGGAATGACAAACGCGTATGAAACCGCCAATAAAAAACTTGCGCTGCGGCCTTTGGATTGCGTGTGCAATTGTGGCGACTGTTGCATTTGGGCAGACACCAGATGCAGCAGAATCGTCGCAGGCATATCTTCGCGCTGTGCATGCACGAGATCAGGCAACAGTCGAATCTATTTGCGAATCTTGGATCGAGACGGGCCGTAACGCAAATGATCCAGGTTTACGCGCACGCGGGCTTGCTCGCAAAGCTTATGCGGCGGCGATCTTCGCATCGATGACTCCAGACGAGCGACGACTGTTGTTCGACGAAGCACTCGCTATTGCACCTCAGGGCACGAATCTAGGTCGAGCTGTTGCGCTTGTGTTGCAGGGTTCGCACGAACGTCGATGGAGCGACGACTTGAAGAATGGGCTTAGCATTCTTGAAGAAGGTTTGCTCATGGCGCGTGAGCTTGAAAACGACGAACTGTTGTCGGAAGGTTATTCGAACGCGAGCCAAACCTTATCGCTGCTTGGGCGTGGCCATCGCTCACTTGACTATGCGATGAGAGCGCTGCGGTATGGAGAGCATCTCGAGGACGACCTCTTAATAGGAAACGCACTGTTTCGGCTGACGTATGCGGCAGGATACATCGGGTGTGACGATGGCCTGGCCGACATTGTCCGAAAGCATCGCGATAAGGTTAGCGAGCAAACTTGGCTCAACTTCATCTCGCAGCAAGGCGAGCCAGGCGAATTGGAGGAGCCACTTGCCCGTACATTGGAAATCTTCCGTGACGAATCCAAAGACGCCAAGTACCGCGTGTACATCGGAATAATAGGCGTGCACATATTGATGAGATTGGATCGCGTAGCCGAGGCCCAGCAACTTTTGATGGAATGTCGAGAGCTTCTTCCCGGCGGCGACGCGAGCACGGAACTTGGTATCGACTACGCGGACGTGGCATTGAAGTGCTATGCGGGCCAACACGAGGACGCTATTAAAATTGGCGGTGAGACTATTGCGAGGTTGCTCGACAGAGGCCATCTTCAACACGCCCAAATAACTGCCGACCTGCTGAGCAAAGCTCATCTAGAACTGGGGAACACCAGCAATTTCCGGTGAAACCAAAATGTGCGTCAAACCCGACAAATTCGCCAGACAGCATTGGCAGCGTCTCGCGAAGCTAGCTCATGTACTTGCGTCCACTCTCGTTCGCGCAAGACCTTATAAATCAATGGCTTACAAGTTTAGTCTTTCGGGCGTCATCGTTGTTTCGCCGGGAACGACTGCACCGGCAGTGACGAGCGCGGCCTCTAACTTGAACGACATTAAAAACATAGATCGCTTGGACTTGAGCGGCGGTGTGGCTTCCCTCCATGTCAGCAATTCCCGGTGGGCGGTTT